>DATIIR010000057.1:0-6042 GCA_035479435.1 Chlamydiales bacterium | reverse complement strand
GCCCCTCTGACCATTCCATAATATTTTTCTTGGCGTCTTTGCGTCTCCGCGTCTTCGCGTTTAACTGGGTTAGCCACAAACAACCCACACCAACCGTTTAACGCAAAGCCGCCAAGTCGCCAAGACGCAGAGAGGCCTTTTACGCTTTAATCTTAATATCAACACCCGCTGCGACAGGGAGGACTTTGAGTTTGTCGATGGTGTCGAGGGTCGGATCGAGAAGATCGAGGACGCGGATGTGCGTTCTCATTTCAAACTGCTCACGCGACTTGCGGTCGACGTGGGGTGAGCGGAGAACAGTGTAGATCTCTCGCTTAGTTGGGAGTGGGATCGGGCCCACGACCCGAGCGCCTGTTCTTTTCGCCGTTTCGACGATATCTTGAACAGAGCGGTCGAGCATCCGCTGGTCGAACGCCTTCAGGCGTATTCTTATCTTTTTTCTTGGTGCTTTTGCCATAGTTCTTTACTTCTTACAAATTTCTTCTTGGATTTTGGTAGGTACCCGCTCAAAGTGGCTTGGTTCCATAGTATAAGTAGCGCGTCCCGAGGTCATCGAACGGAGCTGCGTCGAGTAGCCGAACATCTCGCTGAGTGGTACTTCCGAGGTGACGTCGACGATCCCTTTCAGCGACTCTTGGCCGAGGATCTTCCCGCGGCGGCGGTTTAAGTCGCCGATCACGTCGCCGATATTGGCTTCAGGGGTCGTAACGACGACCTTCATGATCGGTTCGAGGAGAACCGGCTTGCCCTTGCGGGCTGCTTCTTTAACAGCCATGGAAGCGCAAATCTTAAACGCCATCTCGTTCGAGTCGACTTCGTGGTACGATCCGTACGTGATCGCCACTTTCATGTCGATCAGCGGATAGCCAGCGAGAACGCCCGTTTGAAGCCCTTCTTCGATCCCCTTAATACAAGGAGTGATGTACTCTTTCGGGATGACGCCGCCGACAATTTTGCTGACGACTTCGTTCCCTTTGCCTTTCTCGTTTGGCTCGATCTCGAGGCAAACGTGCGCGTATTGACCGCGTCCACCAGACTGCTTGATGTACTTTGTCTCGGTGCTGGCTGGGATCGTGATCGTCTCTTTGTAGGAAACTTCCGGCGCGCCGACATTGGCCTCAACCGCAAACTCGCGGAACATCCGGTCGCGGAGGATCTCCAGGTGGAGCTCTCCCATTCCACGGATAATCGTCTGTCCCGTTTCCTCGTTCGTATTCACGCGGAAAGTGGGGTCCTCCTCAGAGAGGGCGCCCAATGCCTTCGCGAGCTTCTCTCGGTCGGCCTTTGATTTCGGCTCGATCGCCATGGAGATCACTGGCTCTGGGAAGTTCATCTTCTCGAGTAAGAGAGGGTGTTCTTCCGTGCAGAGAGTGTCGCCCGTGCTGGTGTATTTCAGGCCGATGCAAGCGGCGATATCTCCGGTGAAAAACTCATCTTTATCTTTCCGCTGGTTGGCGTGCATCTCAAGGAGTCTGGAGACTCTCTCATCTTTGTCTTTGGTCGTATTGATCAAGGCAGAGCCTTTGGCCAATGTACCACTGTAGATGCGGATGAAGGTCAACTTACCGACGTAAGGGTCGGTCATGATTTTGAATGCGAGGGCAGAGAATGGGCTGCTATCACTAGGAGGGATTTCTAAGAGCTCATCTGAGTCCATTTTGTGGGCTTTCGTCGCTCCTCGATCAAGAGGAGAGGGCATCCAACGGACGACCGCGTCGAGGATCTGCTGCACGCCTTTATTTTTGAAGGCGGTTCCACAGAGGACGGGGTTGAATTTATTGGAGATGACCCCTTTGCGGATGACGGCGTGGATCTCATCTTCGGGGATATTGTCTGCATCTTCGAGCACCTTCATCATGAAGGCTTCATTGCTCTCGTCGATCGTCGCCAGCTCTTCAAGGAGCTCAGTGCGCATTTTTTTGCACTGTTCTAGCAGATCGGCTGGAATGGGTTCTACGTCGTACTTGGCGCCCATGGTCTCATCGTGGAAGAGGTAGGCCTTCATCGTGACGAGGTCGACCATCCCTTTGAAATTGGACTCAGCGCCGATGGGGCAGTGGACGGGGATCGCATTGGCGTTGAGTTTTTCGCGCATCGTTTTGACGGCGTTGAAGAAGTCGGCGCCGATCCGGTCCATTTTGTTGATGAAGGCGATGCGGGGAACGCCATAGCGCTCCGCTTGACGCCAAACGGTCTCTGACTGGGGTTGAACGCCTGCGACGGCATCGAAGACGGCGACGGCGCCATCGAGAACCCGCAGGGAGCGCTCCACCTCGATCGTGAAGTCTACGTGACCCGGCGTATCGATGATGTTGATTTTACTCCCTTTCCAATAGACGGTCGTGGCGGCGGAGGTGATCGTGATACCCCGCTCCCGCTCCTGCTCCATGAAGTCCATGGTTGCAGCGCCTTCGTGTACTTCGCCGATCCGGTGCAATCTGCCCGAATAGAATAAAATCCGCTCAGTAGTGGTCGTCTTGCCCGCGTCGATGTGGGCCATAATCCCAATGTTGCGGACATTCTTTAACTCATCTGTTTCTGGTCGTGTGCCCATTGATTCCTACCATTTATAATGGGCGAAGGCCTTGTTTGCCTCAGCCATGCGGTGCGTGTCATCTTTTTTCTTAATCGTAGAACCTTGGTTGTTGAAGCAGTCGATCAATTCGCTCGACAAAGCATCTTCCATGGTTCTTCCTGGCTTGGCTCTTGAATTCAAGATGATCCACTGCATCGCCATCGCGGTGCGCCGTTCGTTGGGGATCTCGACGGGAACCTGATAGTTGGCGCCGCCGATTCTCCGCGTCTTCACTTCAAGTGACGGCTTGGAGTTCTCGATGGCCTGTTCGAAGGCCTCTAAAGGGTTGTCGGTCTTCACTTTCTGGGCGAACTTCTCTAAGGCGCGGTAAACGATGTTACGGGCGACCGATTTTTTGCCGCCGTACATGAGTTTATTGATGAATTTGGCCAGAGTGGTGCTCTGGTAGACTGGATCTGGATCGATTTGGCGCTTAACGGCTCTACGTCTTCTTGACATGGGTTTCCTTTTTTTTCATTTTCACCCGGGATCTCGGAAGACCCCTGCGCCTTGGTTTGTACTGCATTACAGTACAAGCCGAGGGCTAGGATATTGATGCTCAATATCCTGGTATTACTTCGGTTTTTTCGCCCCGTATTTAGAGCGGGATTTTTTTCTATCTTTGACCGCAGCGCAGTCGAGGGCGCCTCGGACGATGTGGTAGCGAACGCCGGGGAGGTCTTTGACCCTGCCGCCGCGCACTAGTACGATGCTGTGTTCCTGTAGGTTATGACCTTCTCCAGGGATATAAGCGATGATTTCCTGGCCGTTGGACAATCTGACCCAGGCGACCTTTCTCAGGGCTGAGTTAGGTTTTTTGGGTGTTTTTGTTTTGACCTGGAGGCAAACACCCCTACGTTGAGGGCATTGCTGCAGTGCGGGGGACTTCTTTCTCTTCACTTTCGGAGTCCGCCCGGTCTTAACTAGCTGGTTAAATGTCGGCATGAAGCCAATCTCCAATTTAAATATAACGATAGAGGAGGAGTATAGAGATTGGGAGGAATTATTGAAAGCGGAAATATAGCTAGCTCTCCCGCTCCACCCCCTGCATACTTCCTCATGATTTTAGAATACTGTAAATTATCTATAATTAACTATATACGATTTCTTTTAATATTAAATTGTATGATTAATTTGTTTATTATATTATTTGGTGTGGGAGAGAAAAGGAACAAGGCGAAGCTTACGACGCTATGTTTGGAAAGTTAGATTCGGTCCTTTAAGTCCTTTTCCTCCCAACTTTTTACCACCCCTTGGAGCGCCAAATGCGAAAAACGATACTGGTTTTGTTGTGCTTCCTCTGGGTAGGTCAAGCACTGTCAGCTCCCCCTCTGTTGAAGATGGGCGATATCCCCAAGGTCATGGAGCGGTTTTTCGCTCTCCACATTGAAAATAAAGAATTGAGTCCTACGTTGATCAGAAGAGCCATGAAGCTCTATGTCGAGCAGTTTGATGGCGAAAAGGCCTATCTGCTGGAGGATGAGGTTAAGCCGTTCTTGCAGATGAGCGACAAGAGGGCCAAAGAGATCATGGGCCGGCTCCAGAATCACAACTACAGCGACTTTATAGCGTTAAACGGGTTGATGCAGGATGCGGTAGTGAGGTCTCAGGCCCTCAGGGTGTTGGTCGCGAAGGAGTTGATCAACGGCTCGATGTCTTTTGAGGTGCCGAACTCGCTCCCCAATTCCCAATTTGCGAAAACGGAAGCGGAGCTAGCTGGGCGGCAGAAGGCTAGGATGGTCCGCTTTTTCGCCTTCCAAAAGACCCGGACGAATCTGGACACCCCGGACCGTAAGAGCAAAGCCTATGTATTGTTTGAGAAGAAGGTGAGACGCTCTGAAAATAACTATCTGTTCCTGACCGCTGATGATGCGCCGATGGAGGCGAGTCGGATTGAGAATCTTTTGACGATGCGGATCTTAAAATGCCTCGCCAAGAGTTTGGACACGCACACGAGCTTTTTCAGTCCTGAAGAGGCCTATGAGATGCGGATGAGCCTTGAGAAGCAATTTGAGGGGATCGGCGTTGTCTTGTCTGAGTCGATTGACGGCGTGATGATTGCCGAGTTGATCAAGGGAAGTCCTGCTGAGCAGTCTGGGCAAATTCAGATCAATGACGTGCTTGTTGAGATCGACGGTATACCCACTGCCAACGCCTCTTTCGAAGAGGTATTGGAGATGTTGAAACGGAAGGATAAAGGGGAGATCATCCTTGGATTCAAGCGCGCCGAAGCGAAGAACGAGAATTTCTTCCGCGTACCCCTTTTGAAACGCCCCATTGTGATGAATGAGGAGCGGATCCAGACCAGCTATGAAAAAATGGGCAATGGGATCATTGGGAAAATCACCCTTGGCTCTTTTTATGAGAGCAACGATGGTGTGAGCAGTGAAAAGGACGTGAAGGAAGCGATCCGCTCTTTCCGGGAGAAGGGGAACCTGATTGGCCTCGTCCTCGATCTAAGAGAAAATTCGGGTGGATTCCTGAGCCAAGCGGTGAAAGTCGCTGGTCTCTTTGTCTCTAACGGCGTGATTGTCATCTCCAAGTATGGCAAGGGAGAGGTCCATTTTCTCCGCAATATCGTCTCAAAAAGCTACTATAACGGCCCCCTGGTCATCCTCACCTCAAAGATGTCGGCCTCTGCCTCTGAGATTGTGGCTCAAGCGCTGCAGGATTACGGCGTAGGGCTTGTCGTTGGCGACCAGCGCACCTTTGGCAAGGGCTCAATCCAGTACCAAACGGTGACCGATGCCAACGCCGAAATCTTCTTTAAAGTGACCGTAGGGCGCTACTACACAGTCTCCGGAAAGAGCACGCAGATCGACGGCGTAATAGCTGACATTGTCGTGCCTACTGTCTATGCCCCCTACAAGATTGGGGAGAAGTACCTTGAGTACCCCCTTCCTCCCGATCAAGTAGCTGCGGCCTACGTCGACCCTCTCACAGACCTCGACGAGAAGACGCAGCGCCTTTTCCAAGCGCGCTATCTGCCCTATACCCAGCGCGTCGTCTCTTTCTGGAAGAAGATGCTCCCCGACCTTCGCAAGAACAGCGCATACCGCATGGCGCACGACCCTGACTTCAGGGCCTTTCTCGAGAAGCAGCAAGCCACTTACGCCCGCATCGACTCCCTTCCCGTCAATACCATAGACGAGCAGGCGCAGATAGGCAAAGAGGACCTGCAGATGAATGAGGCGGTCAACATCGTTAAAGATATGATTATTATGGAAGCGGAGAGTCACCAGCCCGCTGCCGAGCTATCTCCCACAGGTTCTGAGTAAAATAAATTGCTCAAAAATCTCTCTATCCTTATGCTTGATGGTTCTTAAGGCCAGATAGCTCAGTTGGTAGAGCAGAGGACTGAAAATCCTTGTGTCGCTGGTTCGATTCCAGTTCTGGCCATTTTTTTGTCCCAAAAAAAGGGCCAGAAAAAACGGCAAAGATTTGCCGTTTTTATGGAATCGAAATGA
>DATIIR010000056.1:0-5859 GCA_035479435.1 Chlamydiales bacterium | reverse complement strand
CCATCGAGCTTAGCCAGATCTTTTTCATCGAGCAGGTAGATATCTGAAACTCTGCTCACGAGTCCCCTCTCCACCAGCTGCTCGACCACTTTTTCCCCCATGTGTTCAATATCCATGGCGTGTTTGGAGGCAAAATAGATGATTCTTCGCACCCGTTGCCCCGCACATTTTGGGTTGGGACAACGGACCGCCACCTCCCCTTTTACGTGGACGACATCTGTCTTGCAGATCGGGCAATGGCGCGGCATGTGCCACGGTTTGCTATCTCTATGCCGTTTTTTAAAGTCTACTTTGACCACCTGCGGGATCACATCGCCCGCCTTCTCGATGATCACGAAATCGCCCTCGCGGATATCTTTGCGCGCCACCTCTTCTTGGTTGTGGAGCGTCGCACGAGAAATCGTACTTCCGGCTAAAAAGACAGGCTCCAACTCGGCTACAGGCGTAAGCACGCCCGTGCGCCCCACCTGCACCGTGATCTCATTCACCCGGGTGCTCACCTGTTCCGGCGCAAACTTATAAGCCACGGCGAAGCGGGGCGCCTTCCCCGTCACTCCCAACTGATCGTGCCATTTCAATTCATCGACCTTGACGACGATCCCGTCGATCTCAAACGGCAGATGGCCCCGCTCTTTGTGGATTTTCTCGGCGAATTGCATGATGTGAGAGAGATCGTGACACACCTCGATATGCCCCGGCCTACCAATCGGAAGCCCCACCTTCTTCAAGTAGTGGTGCAATTCATGTTGCGTCCCAACGGGCGACTGCCCCTCTCCGATCCCATACGTAATGATATTGAGTTTTCGCTTGGCCACCTCGCGCGGATCGAGCAATTTCAGAGATCCGGCCGCTGCATTGCGCGGGTTGGCAAACAGCTCGAGGCCCTCCTCCTCCCGCGCCGCGTTGATCGCGTGGAACGACGCCAAGCTCATATACACTTCGCCCCGCACCTCCATCACATCGGGAAAATGGGAACCACTCAGCTTCAAGGGGACCGATTGAATCGTCCTCACATTCGCTGTCACATCGTCGCCCAGTTTTCCATTGCCCCGCGTCAACGCGTGGACCAGATGCCCCTTTTCGTACGTCAGAGAGATCGACGTCCCATCCATTTTCAGCTCGCAGCAGAACGCCACCTCTTTTTTCTCCAGCAACTTGTGAACGCGCTTTACGAAATCGCCCACCTCCTCCTCTGAGTAGGTATTATTGAGCGACATCATGGGAGTCAAGTGAGCCTTTTGCTTAAAGCCCTCTGTGGGCCCTTCGCTCAGTCTGCGAGAAGGAGAATTGGGTAGAACATGGCCCGGGTGCTCTTTTTCATAAGCGATGAGCGCATGCATTTTCTGATCGTATTCGAAATCGGAGATGACCGGTTTAGCCTCATCAAAGTAGCGCTTATCGTGCTCGATGAGCTCTTCGGCCAGCTCGATATACTCTTGTTGATTCTTCACTTTGTGCATGCATCAAAGTCTATCGCTCACCTTCCCGTTTTTCAAGAAAATATACAAAGGCGAAGGGGAAGGTGATCGGAAACACAGACCGCTGGGACGTCGAATTGATCTACTTTTAGATCGGGGGAAACTAAAACATAATCGGCAAACTTCTCTACCTTCTTGTAAAATTTGCTGCGCGTCGTGTCGATCTGATGCTTTTTCACTAGATTGCAGAGGCGTGTCTCCAGAAGAGACATGCTCTCCGTATCGGGGCGCAGATTGAAGTCTCCGCAAAAAACCACAGGGACATCGACAGTGTCAAAGAATTGATTGAGGATTCTCGACTGTTCAAGTCTGGGCGCTGTATCCACTTTGCCCTCTTCCTGCCAAAGACCGTGGAGGTTGCTGATTAACAATTCGCTGTTCGCATGGGCGACTTTTACGTAATTGAAATTGCCTGTCAGTGTGAGTTCTAAATTCCGCGCGATTTCACTGTCGGGCGCATAGGTTCTCAGCTCTCCAACCCCCAATACTTCGATCCCCTTCCGGACGAAAATCCCTTGCCCTATACGAACGCCCACCGCTTCTTCTTGAAAATGGGTCCCAACGGGGGCGTACATGGGAAAGAGGTGAAAATCACGCAGGATCTCTGCAATCTCTTGGCACAAATTGAGGTGTTGACCCGCCTTTCCAATGGCCTTACTTTCACCGAAAAGGAGCTCCTGCAGGCAAAAGACATCTGCACTTCTCGCCTCTTCTTTGATGAAGTCGAGGAGAGGCTGATATACGATCCCTCCCCAAGTATTCAAAGATACGATTTTCATGCGACGTTGTTCTCTAATCGGTTTGTGCGTCAAGCATTAAAATTTAACCACCGAGAACACCGAGAGCACCGAGAAATTATGAAAGAGGCACCCTGCCTCGGTGTATCTCGGTGTTCTCGGTGGTTGTTAATTTGTTCATTTTCATGCGATGCTAACGCCTAAAAAAGTGCCGTTTTTGGGGGCGATTACTCGAGGGCCTCTGTTGCCGCCCATTGATGATCGGCTGCGCCTTGATCGATGGATCGGGCTCAAAGCTGGCAATCGTCACCTTCGGAATTTTCTGCTTGAGCAGTTTTTCGATTCCGTGGAGCAATTCGTGCTCGTCGATGCAGACGAGAGAAACCGCTTCGCCGCTATTGCCGGCGCGACCGGTTCTACCGATGCGGTGCACGTAATCTTCCGGCACATTCGGAAGGTCGAAGTTAACCACGTGTGGCAGCTGGTCGATGTCGAGGCCGCGCGCTGCGATATCGGTCGCAACGAGCACCTGAACCGCTCCCTTCTTGAAGTCATCGAGAGCCTTCGTTCGGGCCCCCTGGCTCTTATTGCCGTGGATAGCAGCTGCGGGGATTCCGTCGCCGTTGAGCTTTTCGGCGAGGCGGTTAGCCCCATGTTTAGTGCGGACAAATACGAGTACTTGGCGCCACTTCTTCGAGGAGATGAGGAAAGAGAGGAGCGGATGCTTCCGCTTGCTGTCGACAGGGTGGACCGTCTGCGCAACGCTCTCTGCCGCGCTATTTTGCGCCGCCACTTGGACCCATTTGGGCGCTGTTAGGAAAGTGCCAGCCAGTTGTTTAATTGTATCTGAGAAGGTCGCTGAGAAGAGCAAGTTCTGCCGTTTTTTGGGCAAGAGGTTCAAAACCTTTCGGATATCGTGGATAAATCCCATATCCAACATCCGGTCAGCCTCGTCGAGAACTAGGATCTCTACCTGAGACAAATGGATCGCCCTCTGATTCACGAGATCCAACAGACGTCCCGGAGTGGCGATGACGATGTCGACCCCTTTGCGCAACCTGCTGATCTGCTTGTCGATGTTGACACCGCCAAAAATATCGATCGAAGTGAAAGGTAGGTATTTGCCCAGAGTTCGGATGCTCTCTCCCACCTGGCTCGCCAACTCGCGCGTTGGAGTGAGGATCAAGCAGCGCACCACTCCCCTCGGCTTGTTCATTTTGAGCAAATTCTGCAAGAGAGGAAGGCCAAAGCCTGCTGTTTTTCCTGTGCCTGTTTGTGCTGCCCCCAGGATATCGCTGCCCTGAAGGATGAGGGGGATCGATTGACTCTGAATCGGGGTCGGTGCATCATAGCCCATCTCTTCGACAGCGCGGAGGAGCTCGGGGAGCAAACTAAAGTTTTTAAAGGTCATACATTTCCGGTTTAATCCATCTATTGTGACATAACTCGGAGTTTAAGAGTGAAGAAATACGTCTTTAAGCCCTATAGAGAGTCGTTCCCCCATCTCTTTGAGAAGGAAAAGAAGCGGATCGCCTCCCATGTAAAAAATAACTTGACACTCGAGCACATCGGCAGCACGGCCGTCCCCCATCTGGGCGGTAAGGGGATCATCGATATCGGCATCGCGGTCCGGAAAGAGGAGATGGAAGCCGTGTCCGATCAGTTGCAGCAATTGGGATATGAATTTAGACCCAGCCACAGCACTTCTGACCGGTACTTTCTGAGGGCCGACCTGCCCGACGAGGAAGAGGGCATCCGCAGATACCACGTCCACCTGATGCATCCCACATGGAGAGAGTGGAAGGAGATGCTCTTTTTTCGCGATTATCTGAGGAGCCATCCCGACGAGGTGGAAATCTATGCGGAGATCAAGAGAAAAGCTGCGGATGCGGCCAACGAAGATGGAGCCAAATATCGGCAGCAAAAAGATCCCCTCTTTAAGAAAGTACTCAAGAAGATGCCGATTGAATAAATTTTTCAAGTTGAGTCACTTAGCGATTCTCAAAAATTTCCTTTTCTGGTACAAATTTGACTTTGTTCACTAAAACGTGTACGTAAATAACTCAGAGGAAAAAATGATGGAGCTAGAAGGAAAGGTTTGGAAAGATCCAGACAGCTCATGGTGGCTCATTGAAATTTCTTTCCTAGATGTAATGACTCAAGGCAGAACCCGAAAAGACGCCTTAGAGATGATCAAAGATGCCGTGATGGAGCTCCTAAAGGATTCTTACGCCGATCAATTGAGCAAACATTTTCAACTGACGGTTACACTATACAAGGACGGAGTAGTCGGTATCGGTGCATCCGATGAGAAGCTCCTCTTTGCTCTAGGATTGAAAAGGCAACGATTGAGAAGCGGATCGACGGTTCGCGATGTTTCAAAGAGGTTGAGATCGAAATCACCAAATGCCTACGCGCGATACGAGAGAGCGCAGGTTAGACCAAGCTTAGAAAAGTACGCGGAACTGCTCCATGCAGCCAATCCAAGTAGAAGACCCTTGTTGGTCAGTTAACGGTAAACAGGTATTAACCCGTCCCGCGTCAAGTAAAGTTTTATTTCTTCGTTATTAAACAATCCAAAAATATACAAAAACTATCATTTCATTTATAATATTGGCAAAATATTAATCGCGGGAGAGAAGATGCGCTTGGTTGATTCGATTAGGGATAAATTTTTTAATAATCGGGCTTCTGAACAGCCGCGCCCTTCTGAAACCGCCCCCATATCTATCTCAGTAGAGGAGACTCTTACTGCGAAAGAAACGAGCTCCGCCGAAAATAAGGAAGATAAACCCTTCTGGACTCCTACAAGAAAAGTCGTGGCCGTAGCAGGACTGTTCCTTGCGGTCGGTGTGGTCGCGGCTATTGGCGCTAAGGTCGGTGCAATTGCAGCGCGTTATATGATGAACAACGTGGTACCCCCTCGAGTAGACCCTCACACGGCCAATTGCACTAGCCTGTCCAGTTGCATCGACCACTCGAATAACATCCGGTATTCCAAAGAACTCTCCCCAATAGCAAAAGAAATAGAAACAGGACTTCAGCGCCTTGCTCAAATGAGCGATACGGATCCCGGCATGAGCGCCTTAAAGGAAGATCTTGCCAAAAAACTGTTTCTTGACCTACCCAAATACCATGGTTCCTATCCCTTACCGGCACACTTGGAGCATCTCCGATCTACGCTATTTGCTCAACCTGAGCTATTTTTTAAAGATCTCGACTTTATGTATGAAAAGAATCCTATGCTTCTTACCCAACAAATCCTTAAGGCACTTTGGCGTCGATTTTGCTTGCGTTTCCACCCTGATAAGACTGGAGGGGATGGGAAATTATTGGCTCAAGGTATGTCCAATCGCGAAACTGTAGAAAAATGCCTGAAACACCGCAACGAGAAAAATCCTCCCTGTAGATGGACCCTGTACAACCCGTATGGCGAGATAAATTTCAGGTTCCACCCGAGTCACTTTCAACCACAGAGATAATCCACCACAGAGGCGAGGGCGGCCCTCGCGCTCCCCAATTTAGAGAGAGGCCTCTCCATTCCTGAGGGGGTGTGGGGGAGCTTCTCCTCCACCTCTGTGGTGGATGATCTCTGTGGTTATATTTCTTCTCTTTGTGTATATAGGACCTAACGGAGGTTCTTA
>DATIIR010000055.1:0-15713 GCA_035479435.1 Chlamydiales bacterium | reverse complement strand
ACCTTAGGAAAAATCAAAGAAGGAGAAGGAATGAAGAAGCCGAAATTGCGACAAAGAAATATAGTCAGAAGAGGTTAAAATAGGCGAAAAGTGTTACCTATGTCACTTGACTAAGTGTTACCCATGTCTATTGCTCTACCTGGTTATTGAACCGTCTAACAGCGAAGAATTATGCAACAAGGCCAAGTAAATCTCTAATAGGCTTTGGCGAATATGACGCGGCGGGAGCTGGGCTCGCCGGTGAAGATGCATTTGCCGGCTTGCGACTTGAGATGAAGCGGGATGCAGCGGATCGTCACGTTGAGGTCCTCCTTAACCTTGGCCTCAATGGCGGGATCGCCGTTCCAGTGGCAGAGAGCAAAGCCGCCGTGGATCCCTTCCCCTTTAGGGGTGAAAAAGTCGTAGAACTCCCCTTTATTGTCGATCTCCACGGTGTATTGGTCGCGGAACTCGGTCGCCTTGGCCAGGAGATTGGCCTGTATGTCATCGAGGAGAGTCGTGATCTCCTCCTCGAGGAAAGGAGTCGTTTCACGGTGGGGTTTGTCGCGCCGACAGACATTCAGCTGGCCAGCTTCCATCTCGCGGAGGCCCACTTCCAAACGAAGGGGGATCCCCTTCTTGATCCAACCCCACGACTTCTCTCCGCCGCGTAGGTCGCGCGCGTCGACGATGACTCGGAGCGGCTGTCCATCGTATTGGATCCGCTTCAAGCGGGCTGCGAGCTCGTCGCAGTAGTTCATGACCTTGGCTCTGGCCTCTTCACTATGGATGATGGGGATGATGGCCATGTGGGCGGAGGCAACCCGAGGCGGCAAGACAAGGCCGTCGTCGTCGCTGTGGGCCATGATCATAGCGCCAATGAGGCGGGTGGTCGATCCCCAGGAAGTGGTCCAGCCATATTCCTGGGTTCCATCGACCGTGCGGAACTGGATGCCGCACGACTTGGAGAAATTCTGCCCAAGGAAGTGGGAGGTGCCCGACTGGACAGCCTTCCGGTCTTGGGTCATTGCCTCAATCGCATAGGTGCTGACGGCGCCTGGGAAGCGCTCCGATTCGGTCTTCTCGCCGCGGATGACCGGCAGGGCGAGGTATTGGTGGCAAAAGTCGGAGTAAACATCGAGCATCTTCTTCGTTTCGACAATCGCCTCTTCCTTCGTAGCGTGGACGGTGTGCCCCTCTTGCCAGAGAAATTCGGTGGTGCGGAGGAACATGCGGGTGCGCATCTCCCAGCGGACGACGTTAGCCCACTGGTTGATCAGGAGCGGCAGATCGCGGTACGACTCAACCCACTTGGCAAAGGTATGGCCGATGATCATCTCCGAGGTGGGGCGGACGATGAGCGGCTCTTCGAGTTCCCCTGCCGGGACGAGCTTCCCATCCTTCCCTTTTTCCAGGCGATGGTGGGTGACAACGGCGCACTCTTTAGCAAAACCCTCGACGTGCTCCGCCTCTTTCTCCATGTAACTCAACGGGATAAAGAGCGGGAAATAGGCGTTCTGGTGCCCGGTGGCCTTGAACATCCCATCCATCACTCTCTGGATGTTTTCCCAGATCGCATAGCCCCATGGCTTGATCACCATGCAGCCGCGAACCTCAGAGTGTTCGGCTAAATCGGCAGCCTTCAAGACAGCCTGGTACCATTCGGCGTAGTTTTCTTCGCGGGTCGGCGTAATCGCCGTTCGAGTTTTTTGCTTATTCATAGGCTCAAGAGTTTAGGGCAAGATTTAGTTTGTCAGCAAGGAGTTTTTGCAGATCTTGACGAACCTCGTCATCGACCCGCTCTAAAGGGGCAAACGAATAGGTCATCATCGCGGCCAAAACGTCGCTTTTGGAGAGCAACACCTCGTTCAACAACCCAAAATCGGGCTTAGCCAGGGCGATGGTCCCCTGATGCAGGTAGCCCTGCCTCCTTTTTCTCTGCGCAGCGCCGGCGATCTTCATCCCCTTGTGGACCACATCGTACTGAGTCGGCTTGGCCATGCAAAAATTCTGGCAATCGGGGCCCAAGTTGGGGCCATTTTGGGCGATCAATTCCACCGGCTCCCGCAACACGAAGAGGGTGCGCATCGCCTCGAGCACAGCGCGATTGACAAACTGGTAATTTTCCAGTGTGTTTTGGGAAAAAGCGGGGTGGTTTGAGGGCATCAAAAAGGAGAAAGCCACATCCCAAATATGGAAGACGATCCCCCCGCCTGTGGGCCTTCGGGCCAGGTCGAGTCCCCGCCCGGCCGCCTTCCCCAGATCGAGGTGCTTTTCGGGCTTGATGAAATAGCCATAGGTCGCCGACGGCAGAGCCCATTGATATAGGTGGAGCGTGGGGACTGCAAGCCCCTCCAGCAGCTCCTCATCGAAGCGCATATTTTCCTCTGCAGAGGCCACACCCGTATCTAAAATCTGCACTGTTGTCCTACTCTCAAGAAAGGGATATTATAGGAGGGCTCGATAATTTTCCATTTTGCGTTTCTCTCTTAGCATGTGAGTATTAAAAATTTTACTTCACAAAGAATGACCTAGCCCGTATTAGAAAGATCTTTAGTGAGATCAACAGTTAGGCGGAAGTGTCGAGAAAAAAACTCCAAAGAGTTATAATAGGGAAAAGGGTACCTCATGTTTGACAAATTCACCAATCGCGCCAAACAAGTCATCAAGCTCGCCAAGAAAGAGGCACAGCGCCTAAACCACAATTACTTAGGCACTGAGCACGTCCTCTTGGGACTGCTCAAACTCGGCCAAGGTATTGCGGTCAACGTCCTGCGCAACATGAACCTCGACTACGACGCGATCCGCGCCGAAGTGGAGCGCATTGTCGGCTTCGGTCCCGAAATCCAAGTCTACGGCGATCCCGCTCTCACAGGGAAAGTGAAAAAGGTCTTCGAATTCGCCAACGAAGAGGCAGCCAACCTCAACCATAACTATGTGGGCACTGAACACCTGCTGCTCGCCCTCTTGCGCCAAACCGATGGCGTCGCCGCACAGGTCCTTGAGAATTTAAATGTAAATCTCAAAGAGGTGCGCAAAGAAGTTCTGAAAGAACTCGAGACATTTAACTTACAACTCCCTCCGATGGGAGCGACTCCCCCTTCGCCCCCAGCCCCCGGACAACCGCGCCAACAAGGTGGAAATCAGGAGAGGGCCTCTAGCGCCGCGCCGATCAACGACAAAATGCCTGCCCTGCGCGCCTACGGCCACGACTTGACCGAACTGTGCCGCGAAGGGAAGATGGATCCCGTAATCGGCCGCCGCGACGAAGTGGAGCGGTTGATCTTAATCCTCTGCCGCAGACGCAAAAACAACCCGGTATTGATCGGTGAAGCGGGCGTCGGCAAAACAGCTATCGTTGAGGGCTTAGCCCACGCAATCGTGAAGGGCGATGTCCCCGATAATTTAAGGAAGAAAAAGCTCATCTCGCTCGATTTGACTCTGATGATCGCCGGCACGAAGTACCGCGGTCAGTTCGAAGAGCGGATCAAGGCGGTCATGGATGAAATCAAGAAGAACGGCAACGTCCTTCTCTTCATCGACGAAATCCACACGATCGTGGGTGCCGGCGCTGCAGAAGGCGCCATCGATGCCTCCAATATTCTAAAACCCGCCCTCTCACGCGGTGAGATCCAGTGTATCGGCGCCACCACGCTCGACGAATACCGCAAACACATTGAGAAAGACCCCGCTCTCGAGCGAAGATTCCAGAAGATCATCGTTCAGCCCCCTTCTATGGAAGAGAGCATCCTGATTTTGAACGGTTTAAAACCCAAATACGAAGAACACCACAAGTGCGTCTACACCGATGCCTCCGTCAAAGCCGCCGTCTACCAATCGGAGCGCTATATCTCGGGCCGTTTCCTGCCCGATAAGGCGATCGACCTGCTCGATGAAGCGGGAGCGAAGGCCCGCATTTCGATGATGCACCAGCCGAGCAATTTGACGGCTCTCGAAGCGCAAATCGAAGAGGCCCGCATCGCCAAAGAAGAGGCGATCGGCAAGCAAGAATATGAGAAAGCCGCCAAGCTGCGCGACAATGAGAAAAACCTACGCGATGGGCTGCAAAAGGCGCGCGCTGAGTGGGAATCGCACAAAGATGAGCACCAGCCGATCGTCGACGAGGAGGACATCGCCAATATCGTCGCGAAGCAGACCGGCATCCCCGTCACTCGCCTCACTGAAGGAGAGACCGAGAAAGTGTTGAAGATGGAAGAGGCTCTCAAGCAGAAGATCATCGGCCAAGATGACGCCCTCAGCACGGTTTGCCGTGCGATCCGCCGCAGCAGAGCTGACATCAAAGATCCGAACCGCCCCATCGGCGCGTTCCTTTTCCTTGGGCCAACCGGCGTGGGTAAAACCCACCTCGCCCGCCTCCTCGCCACCCACATGTTTGGCGGCGAAGACGCCCTCATCCAAGTCGACATGTCTGAGTACATGGAGAAATTTGCGATCAGCCGCATGACTGGATCGCCTCCTGGCTACGTCGGCTACGAAGAAGGGGGCCAGCTCACCGAGCAGGTCCGCAGACGCCCCTATTCGGTCGTCCTCTTCGACGAAGTGGAGAAAGCTCACCCTGATGTGATGAACCTTCTGCTTCAAATTCTCGAGGAAGGGCGCCTCACCGACTCGGTAGGCCGCAAGATCGACTTCCGCAATACGATCATCATCATGACGTCGAACCTCGGCGCCGACCTGATCCGCAAATCGACCGAAGTTGGTTTTGGCGTGAAGGAAAACGTCATGGACTACAAGTTGATGCAGGAAAAAATCGAAGGCGCTGTGAAAAAGCACTTCAAACCTGAGTTCATCAACCGCCTCGACGGCCTCGTCATCTTTAAAACGCTCGACAAAACGGCCCTCCGTTCGGTCATCGACCTCGAGTTCAACAAACTCAAACACCGCCTCGAGAAGAAGAACATCCATGTCACGATCGACAATGCCGCCCGCGACCTCCTTGTCGAGAAGGGCTACCTTCCCGAAATGGGCGCGCGACCTTTGCGCCGCGTGATCGAGCAATTCCTCGAAGACCCCCTCTCCGAGAAACTGCTGCAGCACCCCAATCTCGAGAAGAAGTATCTGATTTCGGCCAAGGACTCGCAGATCGTCTTTATCGATCAAGAGCCCGACGCCGCGCCAAAGAAAGAGGGCGCCCTAGCCAAAAAATAGAAATCCATCTATCCTCTTGCGCACAAAAAAATCTTTTAGGAGATGACTATGTGCGCTTCACCCGCCCGCGAATCCCTCTCATCGCTCGGGGCAACTCCCACTCAAGTGATGATACTGAATCAGATCCATAAACAGTATGTTGAAAAAATCTCCCAATTAGCCACAAAAATCCCCGAGACCTGCATTCACACGCCTATAATCAAATGGGAGATACCCATCTACACTACGATCCAGGATGACTTGAAGACTTTGCTCCAAGAATTGGGAGCCAGCGTTGCCGAAGTGCTCGATCAAGAAGTAGTTACCGCCGACATGGAAGAGTTTGTGATGATGGATGTGCCGCGACAAAAGGAACATTATCCAGAAATATGGCGGCGTGCAGTAGAGACAATCACCGACAACTTGGCCAAAACATTAGAGAAGAGTGGAAAGGTGGGGCACGATCACGTCAGCTGGCTCTTCAAATACCACGCTATCACTGGTCCCTACGCCCAAGGGGGAACACTACGCCTGACTAATTAGTGAGCGGCTAAGGCTTCTTCGCGAAGGGCTGTCTTGATGTTGGCTTCCCAGTTTTTGATGTAGTCGAGGAGGTTCGCCTTGGTGGGGTAGCGCTTGAGGTAGGCGAGATTCTCCGGCTTGCTGCTCAGGTGGGCGAGCTTGGCGAGAAGGTGGAGGTGGCGCTTGTCGTCGCAGGCAAAGAGAAAGAAGAGTGTATGGGCAGGCTGGCCGTCTAACGCGCCGTACTCAATGGGCTTCTCGGGAAAGACGACAGCGATCACGTCGTACGACTCTTGGAGAAGAAAGTCGCGGGTGTGGGGCACTCCAATGCCGTTAGAGAGGGCCGTGGGCATGAGGTTCTCTCTATCGAGGAGGAGCTCGGTGATCACTTCGGCATCGAGATGGAGGTCTTGTGCGATCTGCTTCATCGCATTGCGGATCACTTCCTCTTTCGTGTCGCCAGGGATGTGGGCATAGACTCCCCCCTTGTGGATGGCCCGATAGAGGCCAAACTGCTGCGTGCCGAGCTTCTCTTTGGAGGGCTCCTCATCATCAAAGGGAGAGAAATCCCCCCCCTGCTTGCAGCTGAGAACCCAGTTTTCAATCTCGCTGCGGCTAAACCGATACTGGTTATTGAGGCGATAATAGGGGATCTTCCCATCGGAGATCCAACGTTTGATCGTCGTCTCTGAGACGTTTAAAAGTTCAATGACATCTTTCAGCTTCAAATCCATAAACGCTCCGCGATTAATTAGAAAGTATTAGAAATGGGAAAAAAGTTCAAGAGCTTGTTCTGGCGACAGCGCATTCAATAGGTTTTTGCGCAGATCGACATCGCGGATCGCCGATGTGAGAAGAGAGAGAATTTGGAGATACTCAGTTTGTTTGTGGTCGGGGCCTGCAATCATGAAAATAAGGCGGACGGGCGCCTTGTCAAGGGCATTCCAATCGAGCCCTTTTTTCTGCTGTATACCGACAGCAATAGAAAAATCGGTGAATTCTTTGAGCTTGGCATGGGGAATGGCAACCCCCATTCCAATGCCGGTGGAGACGAGCTCTTCGCGATGGAAAATCGCCTTGCGAAAAGCCGGTTTATCGGGAAGGTGGCCCTCTTCTTCGAGAAGATCGATGAGGGCGTCAATCGCTTCATCGCGCGTGTCCACATCGAGGAAAATGATCAGGCGAGAATCCAAATAATCGGAGATTCTCATGAATTCCTTTTTTTTATAAGGCTTGTAGAAGAGGTTAATTCGCGCCAGTATGGCCAAACTTTCCTTCTCCGCGTTCCGTTACTGATAGAGAGACATGCCGAACAAATTCGGCCTGGACAACGGGGGAAAGGACCAACTGCGCAATGCGCATTTTCGGTACGACAGTAAACGGTTCCGCGCCGTGATTCATCAAAATAATACAAATTTCTCCGCGGTAATCGCTGTCGATCGTCCCAGGAGTGTTTAAAACAGTGACCTGGTTCTTCGCAGCAAAACCGCTGCGGGGCCGCACCTGAATCTCATAGCCTTCAGGAAGGGCGACCTTAATCCCGGTAGGAACAAGCGCAGAGGTACGGGGAAGTAGGGTCATCGGCTCGGCAATCGCTGCGCGGGCATCGCAACCCGAGGCAAACGGGGTTGCGTAAAGAGGGATGAGCTCCTCGTCGATCACGACAATCGGAACGGGAACCTTATGCATGAACATTCTCCGCTAGTCTCAAGAGCTCTTTTAACGCGCTGGGCATTTTTTTAGCAAGGTCATCTTTCTCAAAGGTCCGCTCATTGCCCGTTAAAAATTCGATTAAAAACTGAAGGCGCGCTCTCAATTCCGATCGTTTCACGATGCAATCGACCATGCCTCTTTCGAGAAGAAATTCCGACTTCTGAGCGCCGGGAGGGAGTTTCTGGCCAATGGTCTGCTCCACGACACGGGGACCGGCAAAAGCGATCAGCGCGTCGGGCTCCGCGATAATCACATCGCCGAGCGTCGCAAACGAGGCGGTCACGCCCCCCGTGGTCGGATTGGTCAAGATCGAGATGTAGGGCAATCGTTCCTCATGCAACTTAGCGAGCGCTGCTGCTGTCTTGGCCATCTGCATGAGCGAGAGGATCGACTCTTGCATCCTCGCTCCACCCGATGCCGACACGACCACTACGGGCAGTCCCCTCTCGGTCGCGAGTTCGATCATCCGCGTCAGCCGCTCTCCCACAACCGACCCCATCGAGCCGCCCATGTAGGAGAAGTCGAGGACTCCCAGAGCCATCTCGCGGCCATCCAATGTGCAAGTGCCCACGCACACGGCATCGTCGCGCCCCGTTTTCTTCACGGCCTCTTCGATCCGATTCGCGTAACTTTCGGTATCGACAAAGCCCAAGGCATCGATCGGCTTGATATGGGTAAAAAACTCTCGGAAACTCCCCGGATCGGAGAGAAGCTCTATGCGCTGCTTGAGCGACAGGCGGTAGTGGTGGTTACACTTGGGACAGCAGTTGATATTCTGAGACAGCTCATTCGCATGAATCAGCTCGTTGCAACCAGAACACTTGATCCAGCCGCTAAATCCATCCTTTTTAGTGGTCTGGATTTTAATCTTAGGTTTACTGCGTGAAAAAAGTCCCATAAATTAGCTGGCAACATAATAGGGGTTGGCTAGCAAAGTGTCAATCAAACGATCGCCTTCGCGAACCGCTCCTCAATATGCTTCCAGTTGAAGATCTGCCAAATATTCTTGACGTAGTCAGCTCTAACGTTCTTATACTGAAGGTAATAGGCATGCTCCCACACGTCGATTCCCATGATGGGGACTAGGCCGTGGGTGCTGAGGGGGTCTTGGTTAGAGCAGACGGCGATTTCGAGCCGTTTGAGGGCCTTGTTATAGCCGAGCCAGCCCCAGCCCGATCCTTGGACGCCCACGGTGGCGGCGTTAAATTTTTCCTTGAACGCATCAAAGGAGGTAAAATTGTGGTCGATCATTTTGGCGAGCTCTCCCTTGGGCGCTCCCCCGCCCCCCTTGGAAATGGGCGCTAGAATGGTCCAGAAGATACTGTGGTTGATGTGGCCGCCCCCGTTGAACTTGACTGCCGACTGTAAAGCAATCATTTGAGCGACGTCGTTTTTCGTCTCTGCCTCGTGGTACTTTTCCAGCGCGGCGTTCAAATTGGTCACGTAGCCCTTGTGATGTTTGGTGTAGTGGAGCTCCATGATCTCGGCGGAGATCACTGGCTCTAACGCGTCGAAACTGTAGGGAAGTTCGGGAAGTTGATAACTCGTTTTTTGATCGGCCATAGAGTACCTCTTTTTAAAGTAAATATATAGGAAAATGGGCAAAAGTCAAGAAGTAAAATTTTTACGAACTGTATAATTTCTATTATTGTTTAATTTAACTCATAAATTCCATATAATATACGACGAGATTAAAGCTAAAAAGGAGATTTTATTATGAAAATCACAATGCCTAAAATGCCTAAAGTCGTAAATGACGCTGTCGCTTATGCGAAAGCGCATCCTTACAAAGCTACAGCTACAGTCCTCGCTAGCGTGGGTACATTAGCTGTCGTAGCTAAACTCGGAAGCATCGGCTATACCGCTGCTGCCAATGTTGTAGAGCAATGTACAATGAATGATAAGTTGAGACCAACTTGTCCAAATCCTGCTTTTAGTAAGAGATTTTCTGCAGGCGCAAGTGCTGTAGGTGCTGCTGTAACAGATGCTGTTACTGGTGCTGCATCGAGCGTTCAAAATGCCGCTTCAGCAGTTGGCACAAGAATTCAAGGCTTGTTTGCCCGTGCAAACGTCACGAATTCAACAAATTCTACGAATTCAACGAAGTAATTGATATCTAAGCCCCTTTGCTCGAGTGAAGGGGTTTTTTCTTGTCCACAAGTTGCCACTTGTTCACGACACCTGCAAAGTCCAAGATACCCTCAGCAAGATCAACGATGGAAACGATTTAACGATATAACGATAAAAAAAAAGAAAAAATTCCTATCGTTCAATCGTTAAATCGTTACCATCGTTTTTTTTGTCTAATGCCGGGAAAGACTTTGCAGGTGTCCTGCTGTAATGGGCCCTATGGGCGTCAGTTTAATTCCGTTGGGCAACTTGCCGTAAATCCTCAGAAATCCCTCCACCGTCGATGGACTCGTAAAGACAATCTCATCAAAGTCGGCGAGGTTCGGGACGGGCTCCAGCTTTTGAAAAATCGTGTCGTAAAGCGTGAGGGCGAAGTGGGGGATTTTTTGGGCCGTCATAAAATCAGTGAGGGTGGGGCGGGTCAGTCGCGAGCGGGGCAGGAAGAAATACCCATCGATGTTGCGAATCAGGGCGATGATGCCTTCTTGGGTGGCTTCAGGGGCGATGAGGACCTCTTTGCCTTTGAGGGCGGTGGCGGTGGCGGCGCCGATGGCGATGAGGTGTTTGTCCCAAGGACCAGGCCAGTAGTGGACAGCCGTTTGGCTCGTGAAAATGATGTGGGTAAAGAGAGGCCAAAGGGCGAGGGCAGGTTCGAGATTTGCGCAATAGACGGTGCGGATGACGGGATAATGAAAGGTGCCCGGTGTGGGATTAAGTCCGAGGTATAATGTGTTCATGTGCGCGTGTGATGAGGGCGAGTTTTCCTTGGAGCGGTGCGGTGGGGCCAGGCAAGAAGACGCGCTTGAGATGGGTGAGTTGCAGACGGATGAGGGCGGCTTCTGCGATGACAACTCCATCGACGTCTTTGGCGAGGCGCTCTTGGATCGTACCGCGTAGGTCCATGAATTGGCAGTGGGGATAGAGGAGGCGCACGGCCTCTTCGCGGCGGACACTCGAGGTGGCGACGAGATGAACGGGCTCCTTTTTGATCACGAGGCTATCGCGCGGGTCGAGCCCTTCGGTGAGGTGGGCGATAGTGAGCCCTTCAGGGAGTGGATCGGGGAGGTCTTTAGCCGAATGGAGGGCGGCATCGATTTCATGAGAGAGGAGCATCTGGTCGAGTTCGCGGGTGAAAAAATCGGTCTTGTCGAGCGTGCGGAGCGAGGTAGTTTTATCTTTGTCACCGGTAGTCTCAACCCAGATGACTTCGCAGGGAAGGGGAAATTCGCGTAGGAACTCAGCCACTTGAGCGCGTGAGAGGGGCGAGGAGCGGGCGCCGAGCCTCATGAGAGCACACTCTGGATCGCCTGGTCGACGAGATCGACGCCGACGAGCTCGATTTTTTGAGGGGCGAGGCCTTTGAGATTTTTTTGGGGGAGGATGCACTTCTTAAAGCCCATGTGGATCGCCTCTTTGAGGCGCGTTTCGATGCGACTGACGCCGCGCACCTCACCGCCGAGGCCCACTTCGCCGATGACAATGCAGTCGGGAGGGATGGGGCGATTGAGAAAAGAGGAGGCGATGGCGAGGAGAATACCGAGGTCGATGGCGGGTTCGACGATCTTGAGGCCGCCGGCGAGGGCGACAAAAACATCGCAGTGGTGCAGATTGTAGCCGACGCGCTTGTCGAGGACGGCGAGGAGAAGGCCGAGTCGATTGGAGTCGAGGCCAGCAGAACGGCGCGATGGGTTGGGAAAGGCGCTCGAAGTGACAAGCGCTTGGATCTCGAGGAGAAAGGAGCGGGCCCCTTCGAGGCCGGGGACAATCGCAGAACCGGGGATCTCCTTCATCCGCTCTTCGAGGAACGCCTGCGACGGGTTGGGCACTTCCATCAGCCCCGTCTCCTTCATCTGAAAAATAGCGATCTCGTCAGTTGCGCCAAAGCGGTTCTTGATGGCGCGCAGGAGACGAAAGCCGTGTTGCCGATCGCCTTCGAAGTCGAGAACAGTATCGACGATGTGCTCGAGGACCCGCGGGCCTGCGATTTCGCCCGATTTGGTCACGTGGCCAATGAGAAAAGTGGTGATGCCGTGCCCTTTGGAGAGGTGCATGAACTCGGTGGCGATTTCGCGCACCTGAACGACGGAGCCGGGCGATGAAGGGAGCTCAGATTTATAGACGATCTGCACCGAGTCGACGATGGCGACGTCGGGTTGGATCTCTTCGATCTGCACGCGGATGGCGCTGAAATTGGTCTCGCTGAGGAGATAGAGATTGGGGTGATCGATGGAGAGTCTCCGAGCGCGGAGCGATGTCTGGTCAGCCGATTCTTCCCCGCAGATGTAGAGGACAGTGAGCCCCTGTTGGGAGAGCGAGTTGGCGATTTGGAGCATGAGGGTCGATTTGCCGACGCCCGGTTCGCCGCCGACGAGGATCAGCGACCCTTCGACGAGGCCGCCACCCAGAAGGCGGTCGAGTTCGCCCATTTTCGTCGGCATGCGCTTGAATTCAGCGGCGTTGACTTCAGAGATGCGAATCGCTTTCGCCTTTTCAGGCTTTTTCGATTCGAACCGCTTCTCCTCTTTAACGACTTGCTCCTCGACGAGTGTATTCCAATTCTTGCATGTGGGACAACTTCCACTCCACTTGATCTGCGAATGGCCACACTCGCGACAAGACCAAACTACTTTCACGGATTCCTCTTCGATAGCGCATCAAAGGCAGCGCGCTGTTCCGCCTCTTTTTTGGAAGCCCCCATCCCCACGCCCGCCTCTTTCTCATTGATGAAAACCATCACATGAAACACCTTCGCGTGATCGGGACCCGTCTCATCGACCACTTTGTAAAGGGGCGGAGTGCCATACTCTTTTTGGGAAAAATCTTGCAGTTCCGCCTTGTAATTGCGCGGAGGACTTCCAATCGCAGACTCAAATTCGCCCTCAAAGTGGAAGAGTAAAAACGACTTCGTCACACCGAGCCCGCCATCGAGATAAATCGCCCCCAAAAGCGCTTCAAAAACATCGGCTAAAATCGACGTCTTCGTCCTCCCCTCAGTCAACGTCTCTCCCTTGCCGAGCAAGATGTGTTCTCCCATCTTCAGCTTCTGTAAGAACTGGGCGCACGCGTTCGCGTCGACGAGGCGAGAACGGAGCTGCGAGAGCTGCCCTTCGGGATGGTCGGGAAGGCGATGGTAAAGGTAATCGGCTACGACAAGTCCCAACACCGAATCTCCGAGAAATTCGAGCCTCTCGTTGTGCTGCAACGACTCACCGCGATACTCGTTGATAAAGGAGCGGTGCACGAAGGCGAGAATCAGAAAGTCCTTATTATCAAAGACATATCCAAGTTTTTCTTCAATCGTCTCGAGGTTGGATCTAAGCGCTGCTAGTGGATTCATTTGAAACCATTTTGTTTAACTTGAGTGTTATGGACAAGGAGATTATTCTGTTCCCTATGACAAAATTGAACCACCACTATCAGAAGCTCGTTGGCAACTACCTTTTTCCCGAAATTGAGCGGCGGATCGAGATTCTCAAGCAAAAGCAGCCTAATGCCCCCCTCCTCAACCTCGGGATTGGCGACGCGACCCAGCCCCTCTCCCCTGCCGTGACCCTCGCGCTCGCTGCCGCTGCCAAGGAGATGGGAGAGAAGGAGACCTTTCGCGGCTACGGCCCCTCTGAGGGGTATCTCTTCCTCAGGCGCGCCATCGCGGAAAACGACTACAAAGACATCTCTCCCGAGGAGATTTTTATCTCCGATGGGGCCAATACAGACCTGGGCAATCTGCAGGAGATTTTCTCCGTCGATAACCGGATCGCCGTCCCCGATCCCGCCTATCCAGTCTACGTCGATACGAACGTGATGGCGGGGCGCACCCGCCCCCTTCTGAAGACGGGCCGCTATGGAGGCATCACCTATCTCCCCTGCGCCGAAAAGCAAGGGTTTCAACCCCAACCTCCCGATTCACACGTCGATCTGATCTATCTCTGTTCCCCTCACAATCCGACCGGTATTGCCATGGACAGAGAGCTCCTCACGCGATGGGTCAAATACGCCAAAGAACACGAAGCCGTTATTTTCTACGACGGCGCCTACGAGGCGTTCATCACCTCAGATGCCCCCCGCTCCATCTATGAGATCGAAGGGGCCAAAGAGGTCGCCATCGAGGTGCGCAGCTTCTCCAAGTCGGCTGGTTTTACGGGCCTCCGCTGCTCCTACACGGTGATCCCCCACCAACTCAAGATCCGCGATGCAGGCTCTGTCCATTCGCTTCACGCCCTATGGAAGCGGCGCGTCGACACCAAGACCAATGGCGTCTCCTATCCGGTCCAGAAAGCGGCCGAAGCGCTCTACTCTCCACAAGGGAAGAAAGAGACCTCCGAGATCCTTCGCAACTACACCGCGAGAGCCAAAGTGCTCCTCTCCGGCCTCCAAAGCCTCGGTTACACCGTTTACGGCGGGGTCGACTCGCCCTATATCTGGTGCAAGACACCTCCCCGAGTCACATCGTGGGAATTCTTCGATTTCCTTCTGGAGAACGTCCATATCGTCACTCTCCCCGGCCAAGGATTTGGACACGAAGGGGACGGATATATCCGATTTTCCGCCTTTGCGGAAAAGGCCGCCATTGCCGAGTGCCTCCAACGGTTGAAAAAACTCGCATGAAGACGATCCTCACTGAACAACAAACGGCCTTTTTCACGAAAAACGGCTACATCGAATTTGAAGTTCCCCACCTTCTACCCATCAAAAGGGAGGGGCGCGATCTTTGGCGCCAAGAGCCCAAGCTGCAACATTTCCTCATCCGCACGCTGGGCCCCATTGCGCTCGCCCTCACAGGCAAGAAGCAGCTTCACCTCGCCGTCGACCAGTGGTTCCCCACCTCTCTGCAACCGGAGAAGGCCGCTCCCCTCAAAGACCTTTTCAGCATCCAGGGATTTGCCTTGGGGGCCGTATGGGCCGAGAGTGTCTCGATTCCCGTGCGCAAATCGCCCTTAGGCATCTTGCCTCTACCGACAAAAAGGGAAAATATCCTATTTTTTAGACCCAACTTGATCCTGGACTGGCCCCATGTGGAGACGGACGTTTATCTCGTTCTATTTGCGCTGCCCCATTCGGTCTATGTGCACAATCCGAAAGATCCGCAGACAAATTATCTGAAGCCGTACGGCTACCAATACGGCGACGTCCTAAAGAACGAATTCCACCCTCTCATTCATTGAATCTGGGCTTTTGCTATCCGGGCGTGGTCCCGGCGCTCGTTCATTGTGACGAACTATCGGCCCAAACGTACCCCGAAAATGACCTTCTTTACTGACACGGGGATTTTCCCGACTTACAAACGCCCCTCGAGGCGACAATGCTTCGCAGAGTAGTTTTTCCACATGTTTGACCCCCGGATGATCCGGCGTTGCGACTGGCTGCGGAACTGGGTTCGATGGCTCCAATATGGACCAACAGCGCTTCTCATCTTTTCTTTGCTGAATCAAATGACCTGGATGGGCAAAACGACATCGAGCAACATGCCAGCGGTTATCTTTATTCCTACACTGAGCAGACAAAAAGTTCTTGTCTCGCGCAATCCCAAACGCAAGCTTTTCGAACATGCTATGGGCGAAGGGACACACTCTGTTCTCACTCGAGAAGCTGGAACACCCTTTCTTTTCACAAATCCTCGTTTTGAAACGGAGAGGAAGGTTCTTGTGTTTTCTGATTACGTTAGCAGCCTCTTCAATCTCTACCCATAGTGCACGATTCTGAGCGATTTCTCTCTCTTGTTCTGATATCGAAAGAGAGGACTGTAGACGACATGTCTGCTCGATCAGTCTCTGAAGCTCGGGCGAAGCGTGGACACGCCCGTCTTCTCTTCTAATCCTGTGTGACAGCGCGCCGTGGATTCTGAAATCATGCTTTGGGAGTGGAAATGCAAACGTGCGCTGACAGAGCGCTCCGTAAGTATCTGAGTCGACTGAACCAAATACGTGTAGTACTGATGGTATTCTATTTGCCATAGTTATATTCCTTTAATTTTCTGGAGTATTATACAACTATGGCAGGTAAATATCAAATGCTATGGCCATTCAAATAAAGACTATTCATCCTCTAGCCCCATCCTCTCTTCGACGCTGTGCATAATTGCAGCGGCGATGAGCGATTGAGACTCTTTTTCGGTGGGGTCAATGGCCGCCCCTCCAGCGGCCTCCCAGATGAGTTGATCGATTTTTAGCCTCACGTCCTCGGGCAATTGGAGAAGGCCTTCCAGCCCCTCCACCAATCTACCG
>DATIIR010000054.1:0-17473 GCA_035479435.1 Chlamydiales bacterium | reverse complement strand
CGCCTCGAGGTAGATGTTTGCGGCGTCGAAGCGGATGAGTTTGGGGACCCATTTTCTAACGACATCGGGCCCCAATTCTTGCTCCAGATGAGACAAAAACTGCTGCCACACTTCCATCAGCTACGCTCCATTTTGGGGGAGCGCGAGGGGATCTCCCCTCGCTTGACGCCGATTTCGAAGAAATCGCGCGGAATCCGCGCAGCGCGCCGATGACGGGCGCCATCATTCACAGTGCCATTTATAGTGCCATTTATAGTGCCATTTATGAGACCGTTGCATAAAAAGAAAAACAGGATATGCATGATCCAAGTGACATGATCAGCAAGATTAAAGAATATCATATCATGCAAATCACGTTGCGCCAGCAATCGTGCCTATCTTGTTTTGTCTATCCGGCCAAGATATCTGAGGGTTATGCAATGGTCTCATTTATAGTGCCATTTATAGTGCCACTGATATCCATACATCAAGCTTTTTTGGGGGTCGATTGCATTTTTTTCATCATCCAGGCTTGCTGCGCAACGCCGAGAAGAGTGGAGAGCATAAAGTAGATGTTGAGTCCCGAGGGGAAGTTATAGAACATCACCATGAAGAGGACCGACATCATGTTCCCCATCATCTTCTGCTGTTTCTGAGCATCGGTGAGTTGGCTCGCATCTTTGGGCAGCTTAGAGGTGAATTTCTGCTGCAGGAACATCGTGAGTCCCATCAAAATGGGAAGGAGGTGAAAATCGTGGCCGATGAACCAAATAGGCTGGCCCCAAGAAAAGAGGACGTCAGGGGCGGAAAGGTCGTCGATCCAGCCAGGAATGAAGACAGCTCCACGAAGGGGGAAACTCGATTTGAGGAGGTAGAACATCCCGATCAGGAAGGGCATTTGGAGGAGGACGGGGAGACAGCCGGTGAGCGGGTTGGCGCCCGACTCGCGATAGAGATTCATCGTCTCCAGTTGCGCCCTCTTGGGGTCCTTCTTATACTTCTCCTTGATCGCTTCCACTTTGGGGGCGAGCGCTTGCATTTTGGCTGTGGAACTGATCGACCAGCTGTTGAGCGGATACATCATAGCGCGCAGAGCGACGGTGAGGAGAATGATCGATACGGCCCAAGAGCGGGTGACAGCATAGAAAAGCTCCATCAGGAAGAAGAGAAACTTGGCAAACGGCTGGGAAATAAAGGAGAACCACCCTTGCAGACTCAGGGCCGAGACATAGTCGGGGTTGTAGTGTTGGGTTGGGTCTTCATAGAGAGCGTCGAGCTCCTTGAGGAGGTTCGTGTCGTAGGGGCCAGCAAAGATCCGGAAGGACATCGTCCCCGTCTTGAGGGGGAGATAGGTGGCGTAGCCAGGGTAACTGTCCGCGGGGTAGAGGTTATAGGCCGAATCGATCAGCGTGAGGCGGGTGGGGACGAGGGCGCCGTCGATTTGGGCTGTTCGGTAGCCTTGACCTATGCCGCTGAGGGGGTCCATAATCAGGCCCAAAAAGCCGTTGCAGTTGCTGATCCAGTTGGGGGAGAGATTGTCCACCTGAATGGGCCCTTTTTTAGGCAGATCGATCGTGTCCACATCGGAGATTTTATTCTTGGTTGTCTGGATGCGGAGGAGGGGGCTGTAGGAGTTGCTGACGATCTCCACGTCGGGCACGCCAGAGCTGAGCCATAGGCCCGAGGCGTCGCCGTCGACCTGGATTTCCAAGTTGAGGCAGTAGGGGCCGTTTCGCTCCTTGGGAATGGTATAGGTCTTGGTGATCTGCGCTTGGCCAACCGATCCCTGAAACTGGATCAAATTGGGCTCAAAACGGGTCATCCGGAAGGTCGCATTGGCGATATTGGGGTCGTCGCCAATGATATTGAAGGCGTAGTATTCGGCCGAGAGGCTCTTCCCATTGATCCCGCGGCGCATGAGGGGATAGTAGCCGCCAAGCGTCCCTTGGTCGTGGTGGCCGTTGTCGGGCGTTTCGTAGGCCATCAAGGGGAAGCGAGCATTTTGGGGGGAAGTGGCCAAAATATTTCGATCAAAGTCGATCTCCTTGACGTAGCTTTTGGAATTCTTCGCGCTTTTTAATGGCAAGTTGATTTCGGCTAAGCTGCCACCGCGTGTGGAGAAGACGAGTTGCTGATACTCATTTTCCAAGACATAAAGGGTCCCCTCTTGGCTTGTGGAAATAGGCGCATTCTGAACGAGCAACTTGGGCTTTTCAACGTGCACGATCGCCTGAACTGGCTTCACGTCCTGACTTCCCGATCTGCCTCCAAAATAGAATTGGACGCCGAAGAAGGCGAGGCTGACGCAGATCATAAAAAGAAGGGTACGTTTATCCATAGACTCTCAATAGCTGATTAACTGGGAGAGCATATCAAAAAACCTATAAAGGGGAAATTGAAATTTATTCCTCTCGAGTCTGTTGGAGCTTGGCCTCAAGGGCCGTGAGAAACTGGGCAAAGGCGGGGGTGGCGCGGAGGTTATCGAGCCAGTCATCCTCGAGGAGCTCCTCGATGTGGGGGAGCGAGCGGGCCTGGAGCGCTTTGTGGATGAGATCCATCGCTTCGTGAGATCTGCCGAGGATCGAATTGAGGCACGCAAGGGCATAGTAGGCGCTACAGCTGCCGAGCTGGCCTGCACGGGTGATCTTGATCTCCGCATCCATGTAGAGCTGATTCATAAAGTCGCCGTCGAGGGTGTGGTGCGCGAGGTGGATCAGGCAGTTGCCCCAGTCGAGCCAGATCTGATCATTCTCCTCATCTTGGCGCACGGCCAGGCGATAGAAATGGATCGCTCTCTTGTAGTACTCCGAGTCGCCAGCATTGTGGCCGAGCTGCTGATAGCAAAGGGCAATGTGGTGGTGGATACTCTGGAAATCGGGATCGATGAGGAGGACGTGGGAGAAGATCTCGATAGCGCGGATATGGTGCTTCTCCTCTTCGGTGAAGTCGCCGAGCCACTCGAGCGCGCAGGCGTACTGGAAAAGCCATTTGGGGTGGTGGAGGATGGCGTCTTTGTAGTTGGTGAGGAGCGTCTCAAAGAGGTAGATCGCCTGCTCGAGCGTGGCGAGGTCGTCGAGCATCTCGCTGAATTGGAGAAAGCCGCTGGCAGAGTCGAAAAGGAGCGCGGGGCAGGCTGGTTTCAGGTCCATGGCGCGGGCGAAGAAGCGGTTGGCTCTCTCGATGAGATCTGCATCGTCGGTGAGATCGGCGTAGAGTTTGTGCGCGATGCCGAGGGTGTGCCAAAGCTCTGGATCGGACCTGTCGACAGAGAGGCCATACTGGAGCTTTTCTATGGCGAGTTCGCAGTAGTCGCCGTCTTCGTAGTATCTTCCGAAGGCGATCAGGCAGATGCCGTAGGCGTGCCAGAGATCTGGGTCGTCTGGGAACTGGTCGGTGGCCTTGAGAACTTTGTTCTCCGCTTCGATCAGGAGATCGAGACGGCCAGTCGCCATGCCGAGGAGGGAGAGCGACTCCACCCACTGGCTGATGATGACGGGGTCTTTTGGGTCGAGTTGGGCGGCGCGGGCGCATTTCTCGATGCTGAGACGGAGAAGTTTTGGATCGCTGTTGTGGCGTCCCGATTCGCCGAGGAGTTGGCCCCAGCTCAGCCACACTTCGGGATCGCGGGGGGACATCTTCGAGGCGATGGCAAAGGCGTCGGAGGCCTTGACGACGTAGCGCTCGTCGAGCGTGTTGATGTAGAGCTGCGAGTAGCCTTCGGCAAGCGACATCCAGCCGTCGAAATAGAGAGGGGAGGCTGCGACCGCTTTCTGCAGGTAATCGATCGATTGGATATAGAGGCGCGCATCGTTGATCAGAAGTCCCATCTCCAAATAGGCCTTGCCGCAGTCGTTCAAAAATTCGGGGGAGGGCTTCTCTTGGAAGCTGTTGGAGAGCTGGAATGCATCGATCGCGAGGCGCACATCGAGCGCTTCGCCCGAATGTTTGGCGATCTCAGACCAAGCGATGCCGTAGTCCCAATGGAGTTCGGCTAACATTTCCTTCGCTTTGCCTTCACTGTGATCGAGTGCTTTCTGATACTTCTCTTTCGCCTCGAGTAAAAAGTGGTGCTCTTCGTGGAATCTTCCCAATTGCAAGAGGACGTTGCCCCAGGCGACCCATGCTTCGAAGTAGCCGGGATTGAGCTGCGTGGCGATTTTAAAATTTTTGCTTGCCAATAGGAGCGCCTTTTCCTTCCCCTCTTCCGATCCATATTCGAAAAAGGCGAGCCCCTGCCGATACCAAATCAACGGATTGGCCCCATCCAAATTGGAGGCAGCCTCAAAGCAGGAGAGGGCGTTTAGGTTCCCTTGCAATAGAGCCATTTCCCCTTGAGCCAAATAGCGGCTTGCCAAGTCTTTTTTTTGATCTTCCGGCAAAAAGCCTGCTTCAACGGCCTCTCTCGGAAGAGAGGTGGCAACTGCTTTTCGAGGGAAGAACCGGGCAAAGATCCGTCTGAGGGGGCTAGCTTGCAAGGTCATATTACTCCGCTATTATCAAAAGGACAAAGCAGCGGATTATAGATAAGGCCTATTTTTTTGCCCAGATGTGTTCGTATTATGTTGAGAGTTAATTAGTTGTGATAAAATAAATCGATCTACCTTCAAATTATTTTTTTGAGGTAATTCATCGACTAAATGAAGTGCGATCGGGATCTTATATTTAGGAAGTCGATCTCTTAAAGCGACTTGCATTTGTTTGAGATCGAAGTTTCCGTTCGCTTTCACGACGGCGACAGGCCGTTTTCCAAATTCTGCATCATCAACTGGCAGAACAACAGCCTCGATCACTTGCGGAAGCGCCATCAATTCGCGCTCAATTTCTTCAGGTTGGATATTTTCTCCGCCCGAGATGAACATCCAATCTTTTCGTCCGAGAATGGTGAGGTGATTGTTGTGGATGTGTCCTAGATCTTTGGTGGGGAACCAAGGGCTTGGAAGGGCTGAAGAAAAATCGGGCACGGGCACGGGCACGCACACGGGCACGAGTTGGTGTGAGGGGCATTTTTTCGTGCCCGAGCCCGAGCCCGTGTGCGTGCCCGATTCGGTTTTTTTTAGGTAACCTGCGAATAAACATTCTCCGCGCACGAAAATCTCTCCATCGTCTGCGATCTGCAGTTCGCGACCGGGGAGGACTTTTCCGTTGAGGGTCACCATAGAGCCCATTTCGGTCAGGCCATAGGTTGTGTAGACGGGCAGGTGAGCTGGATAAGAGGTGATGGGTGCGCCGCCGAGGAGGAGGCAGCGGAGCTGTTTGTAAACGGGAGTGGCGCGGTAGAGGTGTGTGGGGATGTAGGAGAGGTGGGTGATGTTCGGGCTGTCGTCGAGGACGATGGTGGCTCGGGCGAGGACGCAGCGGAGCAGGATGCCGATGCCGCCGACGTGGTAGAGAGGTAGCGTGAGGCGCCACTGGTCATTGGGGCGGAGGTCGAGAGGAGCGATGGCGTTTGAGGCGTTGGCGAGGAGTTGGGAGAGAGTAAGTACGGCAATTTTAGGCGCCGCTGTTGAGCCCGATGTGAAGAGAAGGAGCGATTGGGGCGGGGCGTTTTCGAGGTGGGGGATTTGAGGGAGGCGCGGATTGATGGGAAAAATCGAGCCGTTTTTGCGCCATGCGGCGAAGAAGAGGGCGATGAGGTGGGGACTAGCCGCTGCGGGTACGATGAGAGGCGTGTCTCTGATTTGGTCTACATATCTGTCGAGTTCCTCAAAAGTCCAGATGACCTCTTTGGACAGAATGGCGATGGCGTTGGGGGCGTCGCGCGCGGCTTCTTTGAGGGGACAGGGGATCATTTTAGCCGCACGGTGAGGAGAGTCGCGTTTTCTGGATCTTCGAGGGAATGGATGATATTTTTGGCGACGGAGTCGACCCGTTCAGCGATATGTTCATGCGTGTGTCCAACGAGTTCTTTCGAGGAGATATGTTCAGACACGCCATCGGAGAGGAGGTGGAGTTGACTGTTGGGACGAATCTTTTGCAGGTCGCGAACTGTGATCTTGCCTCTTGCGCTCAACCCAGCAACATATTGATCTCCCAGTGCTCGAGCTGGAGCCACGATTCCCCCAACTCGGAGTCCATCGCCCCAATCTGCAATGCGTCCCCCCAAAGCTTTGATGGAAGGGTGGTAACGGGAATCCTCTGCAGAGGCATCGTGACTCAATGCGTCTGGTTCGCCGCCATTGTCCAAAACCGTTCTGCAATCGCCTACGTTGCAAGTCCAGATTTTCCCTTTGATGATCACCGCAGCTGTTCCTACGGTTCCGCTCCGCTCTTCGGGAAATCTCGTTTTGAAAGCGGAATTAACCCTCACAAATGTTTGTTTCAAGGCGTTGAAAATTCCCGTTAGGGTGGGAGCCTTGGGATTGAACTCCACGAGGGTCTCCTTCAGTTGTCTAGGCAAGAGTTTCTTTGTGAATTTGACACATCGGTCTCCTCCATGGCCATCCAAAACAGCGAAAAGATGCACTTTCCCAAATTTAGGTAGATTGAACGCTTTCGCTACAAATTCGTCCTCCATAGACCGTCTATACCCTTCCGTTTGAGAGACCCCCACTTGGTAATCTCCAACAGTGAGGAGTTGGGCCGTGCCTCTGAATCTACTCTTTGCTTCTGCATAGAAAAATTCGCGAAGGGGCTCGTTTTGCATTTGTTTTCGGGCGATTTCAGATTCCTCCCGTAATTTTTGGTAGATCAGACTTTCTTCTTCGACGGTCCGCGTTTCCAACTCCTCCGGGGTCAGGGTTTTTAGAGCTTTTGGAGCTTTCGGAATGGCGGGCGGGAATGAGCTAGGGTCGCTCATGTCGGTAATGGGAAGTAGGCAATATCTTCTGGGGAAACAGCAAGTTGCAGTCATAGGTCGATCCGGGTGAGTTTGGAGAGGTTGATGAGTGGTTCAGAATGGTTCCAGGAAAAATAGCCTGAAGAACAGTCGATGGGCGTTGTGAGGAGGTCGTCTGCGAGGGCGGGGTAAGTGTCGAGGCCGATGGGGAGGGAGTTTGGCGCGCAGTTTGCGATGTGGAGGAGGCCGAGGCCCGATTCATAGGAGGAGCTGAGGATGAGGTCGAGGTGGGGCGGAACGGTGGGAATGAAGCCGACAATAGTGGGCTTGACGACGATGGCTTTGAGGGAGGGGAGCTCTGTCCAGTCGCAGTGGATCGATTCGTCGAGGGCGATGGGGAAGCGGGTGAGTTCTGAGAAGCGGACGAGCTCTTCAAAAGTGCGCACCGGCTCCTCTAGGTAGGCAAAGTCGGTAGGCTTAAAGTGGCTGGCGAAGGCGAGCGCTTGGTCGAGGGTCCAGGCGCGGTTGCAATCGAGCCGGAGACGAAACGGGAGGTGTTTTTTGGTGAGGGCGATGGCCTCATCCAGGGGGAGGTGGCCGAGTTTGAGCTTGAGGGTAGTGAAGCCGGGGCGAGGGCCGAGGGCGCAAAGGGGAAGATGGACTGAGCGCAGTTTTTTCTGGGCGCAGGCAAGACCCCAGCGGACGGAGGGGAGGGTGGGCGACTCTTTTTGATGGCGGAGGAGAGCGATGGTTTCTCTGCGCGCTTCGGCGAGAGTTTCACGGCTAAATCCAGGCAGAGGGGCTATCTCTCCAAAACCGATGTCCGATTGGAGAATAAGCCCCTCGCGCGTTCCTAGTGTGTATTGATAGAGTTTCAACTTTGCGCCAAGGACCATTCTCGATCGGGGTGATGGAAAAGGATCACGGTGATGACGGAGAGCCCTGTGAGGCCGGCGAGTAGGAGAAAGGCTCCCTGGTAGTTGCCGGTGAGGTCGATGAGCCATCCTGTCATGACGGGGGCGATGATGCCGGCGAGAGAGAGAAAGCTCGAGGTGACCCCTTGGGCCGATCCAGCGCGCTCTTTAGCGACGTCGATGTTGATGCTGAAGAAGGCGGGCTGCGGCATGAGTCCAAAACCGAGTCCCAAACTGAGGAAGACGATCGCAGGTCCGAGCGTATTCATGAAGCTCAGGATGACGAAGCAAATGGCGGCGAGAAGTTGGCTGCTCCAAATCAGGTGGGAGCGGGCGAGGCGACTACTGCCCGTTTTTTTGTAGAGATAATCGGAGAGGATGCCACCGGCCTTGAGAAAGAGGGAGCCGACGAGCCACGGAATCGTCAGGTACCAACCGACCGCTTTCAGATTGAGGCCATACTGGGAGAGAAAATATCCGGGAAGCCACAGCGTTGCGAAGAAGAGGAGGTAGCCAAAGGAGAAGTAGCCGATGTTATTGGCGATGAGGGTGGGGTGGAGGAAGACAAATTTCCAGTGCATGGGGGCTTTTTTCTTCTGCACTTTGGCGGGAGGGGCAATGTAGCTCATTTCTGAGGCGTTGACGTGGGGAGAGTCTTCGGGACGGTCGCGGAAGAGCCAATACCAAACGATGGCCCAGAGGATGCCGACGGAGCTGATGATGAAGAACATCGCCCGCCAGCCAAAGTCGGCGACGAGGTAGGAGGTGAGGGGGGCTCCAATGACAGCTGAGAGGGGAATGGCAACGAGGCCGAGGGAGAGGGCGCGAGCCCGTTCGCGGGGCGAGAGCCAATTGCTGATGGAACGGGTCATTGCGGGGAAGTGGGGCCCTTCAGCGACGCCGAGGAGAAAGCGCAAAACGACGAAGCTCCAAAAGCCTGTGGCAAAACCGAGGAATCCGACGCAGAGAGACCAGGCAATGGCGGCGATGGGCCATACAAAGCGGGCGCCCCACAAATCGACGAGCATGCCGCCGAGTAAGGTGAGGAGAATGTAGCCGATCCCAAAGGCGGAGAGGATCATGCCGAATTGCGTGTCAGTCAGGTGAAACTCTTGTTTTAGCGGTTCGATGACGAAGGAGATGGCTGAGCGGTCGATAAAATTCACGAGAGTGATGAAAAAGATGAGGCTGGCGACAATCCATCGATAGTTGGTCCGGGAACTCTTGGCATTTGTTGTCATAATGGATTTCCTGTGAAGAGGGTTATACAGAAGAGGGCTGTGTACAAAAGCAGCAGCAGCGCGCTTTTCGGCAATAGAGATATTAGTTCGGTAGAGGAGAAGGCTTTTTTGATGAGGGGAATGGCGGGCAAGGCGATGAGCGAGGCGAGGGCCAAACGGAGCGGCGCCCCAAAGAAAGCGACCAAAATCAGCGGAATGAGGGCGGCCAAGATGAGCGACGCGGCGTATTCCGCAGCGCCAAACGATCTGCCAAAACGGACCACGAGTGTCCGTTTTCCTGCCGCTCGATCGCCGTTTTCATCGCGCAGGTTATTGGCGATGAGGATGGAGCAAGAGAGTAAGCCAGGGGCTAGGCTGGCGAGAAAGACGGGGAAGTCAAAGGTGCCTATTTGCAAGAACACAGTGCCACACGTTGCAATGGGGCCAAAAAAGAGGAGGACCAGAAGCTCGCCCAGTCCCAAATAACCCAATTTGGGCCCCCCCGTGTAGAAGATTCCAAAGGCGACACATGCGCCAGCTAGAGGCAAGCTCCAGAGTCCCGCGATCCGCATCAACGGGATGGCGAAGAGGAGCGCGCAGCCGAAGGCGGTGAACGTGGCAAGGAGCATCGTCTGGGGCGCGATCCATCCTTCTTGGGTCGCCCGCTTGGGGCCGTTGCGCAATTTGGAGTCGGCGCCGTTGATGAAGTCGAAGTAGTCGTTGGCGTAATTGGTGCCAATTTGAATCAGCAGAGAAAAGAGGAGCGTGAGGAGGAAAATCTCCCACTGAACGCGTGCGACGAGCGCTGCGCCAATGAAGACGGGGCTAGAGCCTGCGATCCACGTTTTGGGCCTCGAGGCGAGGAAAAAGGCCTTAAGGGCGCTTGGGGAATCGGCTGAAGTTTGTAGGTCGCTTTTCATTGAAGGCATTTCGCCCCTCCTGTCCTTCTTCTGTCATGTAATAGAGCATGGTTGCATTGCCAGCGAGCTCCTGGAGCCCCGCTTGGCCGTCGCAGTCGGCATTGAGCGCCGCTTTGAGGCACCGAATCGCAATCGGGGAGAGCTGTAAGATCTCACGGCACCACTCCACCGTCGTCTCCTCGAGTTTTTCATAAGGGACAACGCAGTTGACAAGCCCCATTTCGAGAGCCTGCTTTGCATTGTACTGGCGGCATAAAAACCAAATTTCGCGCGCCTTTTTCTGGCCCACGATGCGGGCGAGGTAGCTGGCGCCGTAGCCGCCGTCAAAAGAACCCACTTTGGGCCCCGTTTGTCCAAAGATGGCGTTTTCCGCGGCGATGCTCAAGTCGCACAGCACGTGGAGCACGTGGCCGCCGCCTATCGCGTAACCTGCGATCATCGCGATGATCGGCTTCGGACAAGTGCGCATCTCCCTCTGAAAATCGAGGACATTGAGGCGGTGGACGCCGTGCAGGTCAGCGTAGCCCGCATCGCCTCTGATTTTCTGGTCTCCACCCGAGCAAAATGCCTTTTCCCCTTCGCCCGTCAGAATGATCACGCCGATCGTCCCGTCGTCGCGTGCGTCGTTCAGTGCGTGGCGCATCTCTTCGACGGTCAGCGGGCGGAACGCATTGCGCACCTGGGGGCGGTTGATGGTGATTTTGGCGATGCCAGTGGTCTTATGGTATTTGATATCTTGGTAGGTGCCGCATGGAATCCAGGGAGTCACAGTCTGATCCTTTGTATGATCGTATTTGCTACGGCCAGCGGATTTTCCAGATGAACCGCATGGCCCGCACGGGGAATCACAACCGGATTTTTGCACACGTTCTTGAACTTCTCGTCCCATTCACCGACGAGAATCCCTTCGCTTTCAAAGCGGGGTTGACCGGCTAAGCTGTAGTGGATCAATGACTTTGCCAAGGCTTCGACGTTCTGTTTTTTGCGCATTTCCAAATCAGGTTTAAACCCGTGAAAGAGGGGTTGATTGTACCAGCGGAAAAGAAACTCGTCAATGGGAAGTTCAAAAATAAGTTTGGCCCACTCGGCGTCGTTTTTTCTCCTGCTCTCCCTCTCTTGTTCCGTCTGCAGACCTGGATGGGTCGACATCAAAATCAGCGAGGCGACCTGTTCTCTATGTTTGGCTGCGTACATCATCGCCAATCGCCCCCCCATCGAGTAGCCGATCAGGTGGAATCGGGGCACCCCGATCTCGAATGACTCCACGAAAGGGGAGCCCCCATGTCCGGGGAGGTCGAATCCGATGCACTCGCATGGTGGCAAGTGAGAGACGACGGGCTTCCAATCGGCAGCCGTTCCTAAAAAGCCGTGGAGAAAAACCAGAGGGAGGCCAGGCCCCTCTTTCAATATTATTTTGGCAAGCAAGGCTCAACCAGTTCCCAATCGTCTGCAATGGGAGGGAGGGGGATTGCAAATTTGGCTGCGAGTTGATCGGCCAAGCCCAGTCGATAGCGAGCAATTCCAAGCGAACCAGCGCTTTCACAAGGCCCTTTACCATCTACAATCTGTTGAATCCGATCGAGCACAAAGCCCCCGCAATTCACCATATCCAAATAGCTCTGCACTCTTTTTCCATTTTCAACAAGAATCCAACTGGACTCTCCCAATTTATCGACAAGCTCTTGCACCTCGGGGTTGTCAGCAATGGATGTGCCTTTGGAATCGAAAAATTCAACCGTCTCAATTTTTCCCTCATGTTTTCTGACTGTGAGAAGGGTCAAATGCCTAGATCTCCCTAATAATCCATCGCTTTCCAGGATGATGGGAATAGCGAGGCAAGGAGGAGCGGCTTTTACCGTTTTTTGCATACTCTCGTGCACCCAAGGAGCAGGGTAATAGGTCTGGGGAAGGAGAACTTGAATGTCTTTGCACTCTTTTAAGAGCACCTCAACGCAGGCGGCAAAGGCACCGCCGCTCATTTGGCGGATGGGCAGAGTCTCAGCGATTACTTGAGCATCTGATTGGTAGTACATTTGCCCTACGCTATTCGGCAGAAACAACTTTGCTGCCGCTTCAGATAATGCTGCCATGGCTCCCCCAAAAAAATGAAAGAGAGATGGTAAGTTTTTTCTTCCATTCTTAGCAACAGTCATTTACACTTCTTGCCAACATTTTTGATAATAGGAAGATTCAAATGCGTCGTTGGTTGGCTGTTTTTGTTCTCATCTCAGGATTTCTAACCGCCGATTGTGGGCCAGGGATCAAACTCTTTAGCGGGAGCGGCAATCCCGAATTGGCCAGGGCCGTCGCCAAGTGTCTCGATGCTGAGGTGAGTCAGGCGAAAGTGAGCCGTTTCAACGACGGGGAGATTCGGATCCAAGTGATGGAGAATGTGCGCAATTGCAATGTTTTCATTCTCCAGTCGACCTGCATCAATGCAAACTCCTCTGTCAACGACAACTTGATGGAGCTCTACCTGATGATTCGGACGATGAAGCGCTCATCGGCGAAGAGCGTCACTGCCATCATCCCTTATTACGGCTATGCGAGACAAGACCGGAAGACGGAGGGGCGAGTGCCCATTTCCGCCTCTGACGTAGCGATGCTTCTCCAACTCGCGGGCGCAGATCACGTGATGTCGGTCGACCTCCATTGCGGGCAAATTCAGGGCTTTTTCCACCAGACCCCTGTCGATAATCTCTATGCTTCGACGATTTTTATTCCCTATGTCGCCAAGCTCGGTCTCTATGATCCGGTGATCGTCTCTCCCGATGCTGGCGGCGTCGAAAGGGCCAAGACCTTTATCGAGGGGCTCCAATCGCTCGGCATCCCTTCCAAAATGGCTGTTATTGTGAAGCAGCGCGCCGAAGCGGGCGTCATTGAGTCGATGAATCTCGTCGGCAAGGTGCGGGGAAGCGATGTGGTGATTGTCGACGACATTTGCGACACCGCGGGCACCCTCGTCAAAGCGGCCCAATCCCTCAAGGAGCACGGCGCTCGCCGGGTCTTCGCCTGCATTACCCATCCGCTCCTCTCGGGACCCGCCTGCCAGCGGATCGCCGAGTCGTGTCTTGAGGAGCTCGTCGTCACCGATACGGTCCCTCTGCGCGGCGATGTTCCCGCCAACATCCGCCAGCTCTCTGTAGCATCGCTTCTCGCGAACGCGATCCTCCACATCACTAAAGGAGAGTCGCTCTCCCAGCTCTTCCAATACCAGTGACCATCAGCGAGGTCAACCTCGGCAGGATTTAAACCAGAGTTTTTGAGGGATATCTCCAAAATTTTTCCTCTGCGCCTCTGCGTCTCGGTTCTTGCCCTGCCTCTGCGATATCCTTTCATTGGCGTTTTGGACCCGAGATTCTCGCAAAGAGCAATCGCAGAGGCAAAGCAGATCCCTGAGGCGCAGAGACGCAGAGGGAAAACAAGCTTCGCGTGGAGCTAGACTAGGGGTTATGCAACGGTCTCATCGTTACCATCGTTGGACTTGTTGAGGTCATCTTGGATTTTGCGAGTGTGGCCTGATATTCATAGTTCGCTGTTCTATCGGTGAGGAGTTCTACGATTGCGGTTTGGCCGGTTTGGAAGACGTGCTCGAGCTGCTCAAAGGTAAAGTAAGGAATATCATACATCTTGGCAGCATGGAGAAATCGGAAATCGTGCGGAGCAGCCCAATAGGGTTCAAAATAGGGCGACTGGGAGACGGGCAGGTGGTGAAACATGCCGCTGCCAAAGTTGTTTGAGATGAGCAGAATGACGGGATAGCGCGTCTTCTTGAGGAGCGGTAGAGAATTGAGGTCGTGAAGGGCCGTCTGGTCGCCAATGATGCCGAAGATAGGCATCTCCTCAGCGAGCCCGGCAATCGTCGCAATGTTGCCATCGATGCCCGATAGACCCCGATTGGCAAAAAATCCTCGACACTCCGTTGGAAAAAGAAAGTGATCCCCGTCGCGGATCGGCATCCCGTTGCCGAGAAAAAGGGCAAAATCGGGAGGGAGCAGTTCGCTGAGGGTTTTCATGGCGTGGGCTTCAGTAAAGGGGCCCCCTTCTTGGAATTGGGGCTCCTGGTCGTCCCAGGAGGAGAGCCAGAGGGGATCGGTGGGGGCTTCAAAGGCGTGGCAAAATTCGGGGATGTCGGCTTGGATGCGAGAGGTGAGAATACGGCCCGGATTTTGGAGAAATGGGTAGGGGCTGATGTGGACGATTTCAGGTTTTATGACTTTTAACCACTCGAGGATTTTCTTCGAGGTGAGCCGCTCGCCAAAATGAAGAACTATGTCGGGTTTTGGCTTCTCCATCCAGTCAAAGTATTTGATCTGCTCAGGGGTGGGGTAACAACGGGCGTTGGAGAGGATGTCGGCGCAGACTGGCCATTTGAGGCGATTCGCGAGCGTTAGGATGAAAAGGACGTCGTCAGGATGGGGCAATTGGCCGATGAGGATGAGCCCTTTGGCGTGAGGGATGGAGTAGGGGGGAACGATGTGGCGGGGAGCTTTGGTGAGGATGGGAACGCCCTCGGAAAAGGGTTGAGGCTGGATCGCAAAGGGTTCGCGGAAGCGGCAGTTGATGTGGACGGGGCCAGGGGGGTTTTGGGTGGCGTAAAAGTGGCTTTGGGCGAGGACGGAGCGGAAGGCGGCCTCATTCATAGTGCAGGAGAGATCGGTTTGGAAGCGGACGAAAGAGGAGAAGATTTTGACCTGATCGGTGGTTTGGTTGGCGCCGCAGTCCCGCAATTCGCCGGGGCGGTCGGCGGTGAGGAGAAGGAGAGGTGTGCACGAGTGGTGCGCCTCCATGACGGCGGGGAGGAGATTGCCGACGGCTGTCCCCGACGTGACGATGACCGCTGCGGGTTTTAGACTCGCTTTGGCAAGGCCGAGGGCGAAAAAGCCGAGGCCCCGCTCGTCATAGTGGACGTGGAGCTTGGCCTTTTTGTGCGCGGCAGCGGCTGTGACGAGGGGCGTGCTGCGCGATCCGGGGGCGAGAGCAAAATGGCGCACTCCCTGCTGGACGAGTTGATCAATAATCCAATATTCCATCATAGAGTTTCAGCTTTTGATTGAGTTCATCCCACTCCTTTTCAGGATCGGAGCCCTCTACGATACCGGTGCCTGAAAATAATGTCGCGCTCTTTCCTGTGAGCAGACACGAGCGGATGGCGACGATCCATTCTGAGGCTTCGGGAGTGGTCCAGCCGATAGTGCCGCCGTAGAGACCCCGCTCAAAGGGTTCGAGTTCTTGAATGGTGGAAAAGGCTTTTTGTCTGGGTGTGCCGCAAAGAGCGGGAGTGGGATGGAGACGGGTGAGGATCTCCTCATCGGAGATCGCCGGCCTGAGTTTGCCGGAACATCTGCTGTAGAGATGCTGTACGTTTTGCGTTTGGTGGACGGCAATGGGAGTGAAGGCGAGGGGAGTGGTGCAGAGAGGCGCGAGGGCGTTTTGCAGATGGTCGCAGACGGGGGATAATTCACGCAGGTCTTTGGAGCTAAAGAGGAGCTCTTTTTGCAGTTTGGCGTCTTCGAAAAGGGTTCTGCCGCGGCGGCGTGTGCCGGCGACGGCTTCGCTTATGACTTGGCGTCCTTTGCGGGCGAAGAGGCGCTCGGGGGTGGCGCCGAGGAAGGCGCCCGCGTCTGTTTGAAGGCAAAAGAGAAAGGCGCCTTGCGCTTTCTCTTTGAGGGCGGCGGCGATGGCGAAGGGGTCGGGGGCGCTAGAGAGTTCGAGGATGCAGGTGCGGGCGAGAACCACTTTTTGTAGCGCCTTTTGCCGAATGAGATCGAGCGCTCTTTCCACATTGGCCATCCACTTTTCCTTTGTGGGGAGATAGGTTCGCTTCACGACTTTCACGGAAATGGGGGCGGGTAACAGGGCCTGTTCGATGGGGCTTGTAGTAGTTAAATGGGCTGCAAAGGGGCGCCAATGAAAGGCGCAAGCGTCAGGAGCGGGTTTCCCCTCCCGATCGGCCCAGTAGATCTTCACTGCTTCTCTCCGACATAGAGCGTCACGCCTCCGAAAGACATGGGGATTCTCTCCAAGTGTTTAAATCCCGCCTTTTCCATCAGCGCGCTAAAGGCCTTACCCGAAGGGAAGTGCTCGATCGTTTTGTTGAGATAGCGGTAGGCGGCCGGATTGCGAGAGAGGAATCCCCCTATCTTGGGGAGAAGGGTCCGCAAGTAGAAGAGGTAGAACCCCCGGATCGGTTGCGGGGGGAGGGAAAATTCCAAGATGAGACAGCGCCCTTTCGGCTTCAAGACGCGGTAGATGTCTTTGAGAGAGAGGAGGGGATTTACGACATTGCGAATGCCGAAGGAGAAGGTGGCCGCATCGAAGCTTTCGTTGGGAAAGGGGAGTTTTTCGGCATCGGCGCGGAGGAAAGTGGCTCTCTCCTTCAGCTTCATTTTGGCGATTTCGAGCATCTCGTTGGAGAGGTCGATGCCGGTCACCGATTCGATCGAGGCTTTGCTCTTCAAAAGGGCCACGATCTGGTCCCCCGTTCCGGTCGCTAGATCGAGCACTGTTAGGTGGGGGCGGTTGGGGAGCGATCTGGCTACCTGTTTGCGCCACCGTTGATCCATGCCCAACGAGAGGACGCGATTGGTCCGGTCGTAGGTGGCTGAAATGGCATCGAACATTTTCCACACATCGCGTCTTGAGGGGTCGTTCAAAAGCGTTAGATTGGGTTGCCATTTTTTGCCGTGGACGTAGGCAGAGAGGAGTCCCGCGATGATGAAGAACATCAATTTGCCCTGCTGGTGGAGGATGGGGTAGAAGTCGCAACATCCGATGAAGAGAAAGGCGATGAAAGCGGAAGAGAGCGTGGCTGTTTCGGCAGTGATAGGGGCTCTAAAAGCGGCGAAGAGGAGAGTGGCGACAAAAAGCAAGAGGGCGGCTGCGGAAATGAGCCCCGTTTCGCAGGCGAGAAAGAGGTAAATATTGTGGGGGGCCGTGGCTTTTGTCTCTTGGCTTGCATTAGAGGGGATATAGTTAGCTGCTCTCTCGGAAAATTGGGCAAAACCTAGGCCGAGAAAAGGGTGGTCTTTGATGATTTGCATCGAGGTATTTGTATGTGTGACCCGAACCTGATCAGAGAGCTTGGCGAGATGATTGTAATTGACTACCCCTCCGCGCGATCGGATCTGTCCGAACAGAAGGAGACCGCTCATCGCCACGGAGATGGCCACCATGAGCCCGACAAATTGGACCCGTTGTCTTTTGTAGAGCATGAGGGCAAACCACAAACCAGAGCCCAAGGCCCATCCAAAGAGGGCCGAGCGGGAGAAAGAGAGCATCATGGCAAAAAACTGGAAAGGGAGGGTGAGACCTAAGAGGATTTTCCCTTTCTTGGCCTGCAAGATCAAGTAATAGGTCGCTAGAAGCGACAGCGCTAAAAAGCCGCCGAGGACATTTGCGTGGGGGAATGTACCTGAAGCTCGAATCACATCGATTCGCTCTAGGGGAGTGCCTCTAATGATGCGGAGCCCGCTTGGTAATGTCCTCGGGAAAAATTGATCGAATAACCATCTGCTCCCTCCTTCGGATGGGTAGGCGCTAATCGTCGCTGTTTCGCCCAAGAGGCGAAGTCCCAACGGCTCTTGATAGAAGTACTGGACGATGGCGACTCCCGTTTGAAACAGGGCGGCAGCGACAAATGCGCCCAGGATGAGGCGCAGGATC
>DATIIR010000053.1:0-12618 GCA_035479435.1 Chlamydiales bacterium | reverse complement strand
TCTTTCTCCTGTAATTTTTTATGGAGAAAATGGTAATCTCTTCTGCACGGTCCCCAACAAGAGGGAAGTGTTGCAATAATATGCAGGGTATTTTACGATTCAAAAGAGGTCGATTACTCTAGATGTCCGCGATGCGCGTAAGTCTAATTCTTGTTTTTTTGTTCTGTTCGCTCTTCTCTGACGAGGAGATAGCGAAGACAGATTCCCCTGCTTCAGTAGCAGAACTCCCTATTGCAAAAACAGAATCTGCAGAAATCGCCAAGCTATCACTCCCCTTCAGCTCCCCCTCTCAACCCAAAGAAGAGGGCTACACAATCAATTATCAAACCGTCTCCATCATCGAATATCTCCGCTTCGCCAGCAAAATCTGCAAAATTAATTTTATCTACGAAGAGGCCGATTTAAACTTCACCATCACCGTCGTCTCCGATGAGCCCATCACCTCCCAAAACGTGATGGCCACTCTGATCCAAGTGCTGAGAATCCACGGCCTTGAGCTCTTGGAACAGGACAACAACCTCGTCATCCATAAAGAGCCCAACGTAAAACAGATCGCAACCCTCGTAACCGATGTCGCCAAACAGGGAAATGCCCCCATCGTCACACGCATTTTCCGCGTGAAAAACGCAAGGCCCGAGGCGATCGCCGCCGTCATCAAGCCGATGCTCTCTTCCTCAGCGATTTTGGAAAGCTCGCCAGAAACCAGACAAATTATTCTAACGGACGTAACGGCCAACGTCGATAAAGTCGCAGCCCTCATCGAAAACTTGGATTCGCCACACACACTGCTCGAAATCAAGAGTTATGAAGCCAAATTCAACAGCCCCGAATTCCTGATCGAGGTGGGCAACCAGATCATGAACCCAATCGCGCAGGGAAATCCATTCATTTTGGTCCCTCAGCCCCTCGCCAACTCGATCTTCGTCGTCTCAACGCCCGAACTGGCCGATAGAGCCATCAGCGTCTTCACCACTCTCGATGTCCCCGCTAAAAGAGACCTCTCCAATACCGGCCGGAAATTGAAAGGGGAAAATATCTTCGTCTATAAAGTCGCCAACCGCCCCGGCGATGAAGTCATCAAAGGGCTGATGGACATCGCGGCCAATCTGCAACAGGCTGGCAATCCAGAACCCGAATTGATCACCACCATCGACACCGCCAAGTGGATCCGCGAAACCAACTCGATCATGCTCGTCGGCTCCAAAGACTCCATCGATAAGATCAAAGAATTCTTAAACGCCCTCGATACGGGCGGCTCCTCCTCAGGCTTTGACGGAACAGTCTCCTTCTTTGTCTATAAGCCGATCTATCGAAGCGCCGATGAGGTGGAAAAGGCGATGCTCGAAATAGCGAGCAACTTGAAAAGCTCTAAAGCGAGCGAAGTCAGCCTGATCGAAACCATCGACAGCGTCAAAATCAATCCATCGACCAATACGCTCATCTTTTCTGGCGAAGAGAAAAACTTCCCCCGCGTTCGCGACATGCTCGCCACCATCGACAACGCCGCAGAAAAAAGCAAGACCCCATCGAGAAATAGTTTTTATATCTATAAGATCCAACAAACCGACCCCACTCTGCTGCAAGAATCGTTTAAAAATTTCGCCAAAACGCTCGACAAGACAAACGCCAGCGATGTCGGCCTGGTGCAGACAATCATGGGGATGAAATACATCAAGGAGAATAACTCGCTCCTCTTTACCGGCCCCACTTCAGACCTCAAGCAAGTAGAAACCCTCGTCCCCACCTTCGATACCATGGGGCAGATCCCCGCGAGCTCCCAATTCTTTATCTACAAACCAGCCCACCAATCGGGCGAACAGCTCGTCACCTCAGTGAAAGACATCTCCTCGAATTTAAGGAACGACCACCTCTCCGATCCCGCCTTCCTCCACGCTCTGGAAAGCGCGAAATGGAGCAAGACAACCAATTCGCTCATGTTTACAGGCGACGCCAATTCGCTCAAAAAGGTGGAGACGCTCATCGCCTCGCTCGACGTGGCAAAACCTGGCTACTTCATCTATAAGGTGCAAAATACGACAGGCGATGTGATCGAAAGTGAGCTCGAGGCCTTTTCCAAAGGGCTGAAGTCGTCGGGAGTCAAAGACTCAAAACTCTACGACGCCATCGCGAAAATACGCTTCGTGAGGGAGAGCAATTCCCTTGTGCTCAGCGGCGACCCAGCAGCGCTTGAGGAATTGAAAACCCTCATCACCCAGTACGACAGACCCCCTTCCAAGCCCAATTACTATGTCTATAAGGTGCAAAACACCACAGGCGATGTGATTGAAGAGGATCTCGAAGCATTCGCAAAAAATCTCAAAGCCTCTGGCGTTCCCGATGCAAAAATCCTCAACACCATCGCGAAAATTCGGTATGTCAAAGAGACCAATTCTGTCCTCTTGAGTGGCGATCCAGCGTCGATCGAAGAGGTGAAGACCCTCATCGCCCAATACGATTATCCCCACGAAAAATCGGCCATTTCCGCAACCAATTTCTACCTCTACAAGCCGGTTCATCTACCCGCCGCGAAAATTGAGAGCTCGCTCAAGGACATCGGCGCCAATCTGAAAAAAGCGGGCCTAGCTGACCCCAACTTGCTCGCCGCAATCGATACAGAAAAGTATATTTCAGCCACCAATGCGCTCATTTTTACCGGCAATCCCGACGCGCTGCAAAAGATCCAAACCCTCATCAAAGATATCGACGTTCCCCCCACCACACATGCGCCCATCCAACATGTGGGTAAGACGACCTTCTTGCTCTACAAGCTCAAAAATGCCAATGGCCCCCACGTCGTCACCTCGATCAAATCGCTGACTGCAGATCTGAAGAAGACTTCTGGCGACAAGGATTTGGTCGCCACCCTCAGCACGATGAAGTATGTGAAAGAGACCAATTCGCTCCTCTTCACCGGAACAGAAGACTCTCTCACTAAAGTACAAGCCCTCATCGAGAAATTCGACGTCACCGGCCTCGGCGGCGCAGGAGGCTCATCTGCCACCAATTTCTTTGTCTACAAACCCCAATCGCTCCCCGGCCCCGATCTCGAGAAGATCATCAGCGACTTTGGCGACAATTTAAAGAGCAGCGGCCTCACCGATCCCGACCTATTCAACGCCATCTCCTCGACCCGCTGGAACGAGAAAACACAAACCCTCGTCTTCACCGGATCGCCCAAAGCCCTCGAGCAGGTGAAAGAGCTCTTATCTCAATTCGACATCCCCTCCAACCTCGCCGGAGGCGCCAAAGGGCCCCTCGAACCCTCCATTCAAGCCATCGACAACGTCAGCTTCCTCGTCTACAAGCTGCAGTTCCACAAAGGGGACGAAATCCAAGGCGCCTTACGACAGATCGCCAAAGACCTCATCCTCACCAACGCCCCTGTGAACAAAAATCTGCTCAATTCGATCAACTCGATCCAGTGGCTTGAAGTGACCAACTCTCTCCTCTCGTCGGGCGATCAAGAGACCCTCACTCGTCTGCGCGAACTGATCAAGAGCCTCGACATCCCGCTCAAGCAAGTCTTCATCGAAGTCCTCGTCATTGAGACAGACCTCACCAACGCCCTCTCCTTCGGACTCGAATGGGGCGCCAACTATAAGTACCGGGACAAGTTTTCTGGAACGATGAGCAATACCGCTCCCAATACGGGCTCCGCCGCCTCCAGCTCCGGATTCGCTCCCGATACGACCATGACGAATTTGGGGAACCTCGTACCCCCGACAGCTCCCACACCCCAAATGCTCCCCGCATCGGGATCGGGCGCCTTTGACCTCGGCGTGATCGGCGAAGTGATCCGCCACCGCGGCCAAACCTTCCTGACCCTTGCATCGCTCCTCCAAGCGCTCCAAACAGATACAGAGACCAGCGTCATCGACACACCCAAGATCCTCACGCAAGATGGCCGCACATCGACGATTTTTGTCGGCAGAAACATCCCCTTTGTCGGCTCTTTTGTCTCCAATTCCCAATCCTCTTCCAACACCATTCAATCGACCAACATCGAGTATCGGGACATCGGCCTCAACCTCACGATCACACCCGTCTTGGGCAATTCCGATATCGTCACGCTCGACATCAATCTCGACCGCTCGCAAACGCTCACTGACGTCACCCAATCGTCTCTCACCCCCGGCCAGACAGCTAACGGCATCATCACCAGCAAGACCACGATGCAGACCACCGTTCACGTACCCGACGACAACTTCCTCATCTTGAGCGGCGCCGTCCTCAACTCGAGCGCCAAAGTCAAATCGGGCTTCCCCTGCCTGGGCGGCCTCCCCCTCGTCGGCGCCCTCTTCTCTCAGTCGAACGATCTGATCAGCAACACCAACATCGTCATTTTCCTGCGCCCCCACATCATCAATTCACTCGATGACCTCCGCAATCTCTCCCATACTCAAGAGGAGTTCTTCCGCGACCAAGCCGGTACCCCCTTCCTCGAACGCTCCTTTGACAACGGGATGGAAATGATTAAGACCGCAGACGATGAATAAATTCTTTCCCCTCTTTTTCCTCCTTCTCGCAGCCTGTTACCGGGTCCCCGACCGGCTCGACCCCCGCGTCTCTTACCAGCTGCAGGACCAACATTTCGAACTCCTCACGGGCGCCTTTCCTCCCCTATCACCCGAAGAGAGAGCTGCCGACTGGGGCAAAGAGTACACCATTGCCCGCGCCTTTGCAGGTGAGCTCGACCTCTATCGCGCAGTTTTCACTTTCAAGCGCGCTGAGATTCTCAATACCAACAACCAAGAGCGCAAACTCGAAATCCAGTACGACATCGTCCTCTGTTTTTTCCTTGGAAAGCGCTACGATGAAGCCGTTGAGGCCTTTGAGAAGAGCGATCTCGCCCATGTCGACAAGACCTTTCCCGCCTACCACGACCTCCTTCTCGTCCTCTATGAATCGTACCGGGAACTCGACAATCCTGAGAAGCAAGCCCGCATCCTCGAGCTTCTCGACAAAACCTTTCCTGGCACTGGCGAAGAGCTGAAAGTATCCATAGCTATCCGCGACGGAGATCTCCCCACTCTTGTCTGTTTTGCCGAAGGCTTCCAGCGCCCCTCCTATCTCGACAGCCTCGTCGATTGTTACGCCGAGCAGAAAAAATCGGTTGGCAAAGCGCAGCTCCTCAACGCGCTCGTCCCTGGCGCCGGTTACCTCTACATCGGCCAGCGCAAATCGGCCCTCACCGCCTTCCTCCTCAACGGCCTATTTATTGCCGCTGCCACGGAGTTTTTCATTCACGACCACCTAGCCGCAGGCATTATCACCATTGGATTTGAGTCGGGCTGGTATTTTGGCGGCATTTACGGCGCTGGCGAGGAGGCGAAATACTACAATGAGCGGCTCTATGAGAAAAACGCATCGGTTGTCCTCAACGAGTATAAGCTCTTTCCGGTCCTTATGCTCCAACACTCGTTTTAAATATGAGAGATAACGACAAGCGGGGGGAAGCCCCCCGCACCCCCCACAGAAATTCAACCACAGAGATAATCTACCACCGAGACGAGGGAAGCCCTCGAGCTCCCAAAGAGGAATTCCCATCTTCTGGGGTGTGGGGCTTCCCCACCTCTGTGGTGGATTATCTCTGTGGTGAGAAATTAAAAGGCGCCTCTCGCCTAATCACCGGCTTCCTCCTCCTCTCATCCACCCTGTTTGCAAATCCGGGCTACTTTGAGCCGTGGGGATGCAACTCCGACCTAAAACCGCAATGTAAAGCAGCTTTACATTCAGAGGAGAAGCTCTCTCTCGCCACCCGCGTGGCCGATGCGGTGATCCAATTTCATCAGAAGGTGATCTCCCCCGTCGACGGCCCCCGCAGCTCCTATCGCCCCAGCTCATCGCAATACATGCACCAGGCCATGCACCGCTACGGTTTTCTCAAGGGCTTTGTCATGGGCTGCGATCGCCTCTTGCGGGAGAACGACGAGGAGTGGGTCTATCGGACCATCCAATTCGACGGCAAGATCTTCAAATACGACCCCGCCAACCTCAATAAATACGAGTAGCAGACCCCTGAACAGAAGGAAGCAGTCGAGGATTATATCCTCAAGCACGGTAAAATAGGATTCACAATTTCTAGAAATCTGGATAGGGTGGATCTTAGCGTCGGTTGATAGACGCGGGAGTTTTCATGCCAGTCCGACCTAGTCCCATCTATGTTGTGGAGGCCGTTTTAGCACTTGAGGGAAAACAGAAGGCCCTGAAGACTGAGCTCGCCAAACTCGTTCCCCTCTGTCGGAAAGAGAAAGGGGCCATTTCCTATGAACTGTTTCAGGACCTCGTTAACCCCTCGCTTTTCAGAGCGGTTATGCGGTGGAACTGTGAAGAGGACTACAAAGCACACACCTCATCCCCTCATATTCAGGGATTTGCACAGAAATTCGAGGGTGTCCTCTACGATGAAAAACAGATTGTAGAGGATGCCTATCGACATTTTATTCCTGGACAACCCCTACCAGCCAAGCACCAAAACGCGTCACCTGGTGAGGCCATCCTCTGTATTTCTTATTTCCGAGTGAAACCCCAACACAGAGATGAGCTGATCCGCGCACTACTCACACTCGTGGCTCTTACCCAGAAAGAGCCTGGCTGTATTTATTACGAATTGTACGTCGATGCAACGAATGCAAATCTGATCGTTTTGACTTCTAAATTTATTCATTATCAGGCATTCGATGACCATGAGAAAGAACCCTACATCGCCCGTTTTGTGGAGGGACCTATGACGCAGTACTGTGAAGAGATCACCTGGAATGAATCAAAAGAGGTTGTATGAAAACACTAGCATTTGCCGCCTACTCAGCTACGACTCCACTTAAACCGTTCCATTTTGAGAGACGGCAATTAGGTGAGCACGACGTCGATATAGAGATCATCTATTGTGGAATTTGCCACTCAGATGTGCATATGGCTAGAAACGAGTGGGGTGGAGCCACTGTTTATCCGATCGTCCCTGGTCACGAAATTGTTGGGCGCGTCAAGCGGGTAGGAAGCAAGGTCCGCTTGTTTAAGGAAGGGGATCTGGCGGCGGTTGGTTGTCTGGTGGATTCTTGTCGCGCCTGCCCTAGCTGCAAAGATCATCTCGAGCAATACTGCGAGAAGGGACGTACCCTCACCTACAATAGCCCTGAACCGCAAACTGGCAAAGTGACCTATGGGGGTTACTCCACACAGATTATTGTGGATGAGAACTATGTTCTCCATGTCCCCAAAAAGTTTAAAGAGAGCCAACTACCAGGCGTAGCTCCCCTTGTTTGCGCCGGTATTACGACCTACTCCCCCCTCCGTTATTGGAAAGTGGGGAAGGGGTCTGTGGTGGGGATCGTCGGCCTTGGCGGCTTAGGCCACATGGCAGTCAAACTCGCAAGGGCTATGGGAGCGCACGTCGCCGTATTTACCACATCTGCAAACAAGACCCGAGACGCCCTTAAATTGGGAGCTCACGAAGTCATTCTATCCACAAATACCGATGAGATGCAAAAGCATCAAAATCGCTTTGATTTTATTCTCGACACCGTTTCCAGTTCGCATGAAATGGACGATTATGTCTTACTTCTCAAACGCGATGCCACGCTATGCCTAGTTGGCGTACCTGAAGACGACCATCCGAGTCTCACGATCGATCACCTCATTTTCAAAAGAAAAAAATTGGCCGGTTCCTTGATCGGAGGCATTCGGGAAACGCAAGAAGTATTGGACTTCTGTGCCGAGCACAATATCACAGCCGAGGTCGAGGTCATTCCGATGGAAAAGATCAATGAGGCCTATGAGCGGATGCTGAAGAGGGACGTCAAATACCGATTCGTCATCGACATCAAAAACAGCCATTTTCATTGAACTATTCTTGACAGATTTGGGAGCGCGAGGGCTTCCCTCGCCTCTGTGGTAGATTATCTCTGTGGTGAAAAATTAAGTGGCCGGCAAGATCTTCAAATACGACCCCGCCAACCTCAATAAATACGAGTAGCAGTCCCCGTTTCAAACTTGAGCTTAATCTAGAATCTCATTACAGTCTTCTCTCCTTTGATTTAACCGGAGTTAGTTATGTCAGCGATTTCTCTGAATGCATTGAATCCTACACCAACCCTTCACAGGCCGTTGCTCTGGTGTCGGCGCCAATGGAAAGATTTATCTCGCATCGAAGCAACCGGGACACTGAGGCGAATAGGCTCGATCATCGCGAGGATCATCCCAGCTCTCTTGTTGATACTTGCCACTTCTGTGGCCGCAATCATCGCAGTGGGAACCAGCTGCTGCTCGCGCTCTGAGTTTTTCGGCACTGGCAATATTCCCGTAACTCCTCGCCTCAGATTGCAATTGGGAGCATTGGGCATCGATAACAACGAAATCAGCGACGATGAAATAGCCAGAAGACTAAATGACGGACCATCTGACGTTCAGTGCGTATCTGTTCGTTCTTTGCATTCCCGTTTTCTAGAAGATATCGCGAGGGGATTACCTCACCAAGAAGTAGCGGCTCGTGAGATTAAATTCGTAGTGAAGGACTCTGCCTACCGTGCGCCGGTAAGCTTGCAGTTATTGGCTTCTCCACCGGTGAGTGCATCTGACGTAACCGATTATGTGTTTGGCGCTGGACAAACCTTGGAGAAGAGGGAAGCGGTCGGGGATTATCTCATCAGACATGCTATAGTGAGGTTCACAATTTCCAAAAACCTAGATAGGATGAACTTCACAGCGTAAGCGGCTATCCTACCCCCCACAAAAATTCAACCACAGAGATAATCTACCACAGAGGTGGGGAAGCCCCACACCCCAGAAGATTGGAATTCCTCTTTGGGAGCGCGAGGGCTTCCCTCGCCTCTGTGGTAGATTATCTCTGTGGTGAAAAATTAAGTGGCCGGCAAGATCTTCAAATACGACCCCGCCAACCTCAATAAATACGAGTAGAGGCCTACGCCTCTAGGCTGATAAATTCGACTCGGGCCTTGAGTCGGGCCTTTCAGCAAAAGGTCCATTTCGCCAAAGCTTGGTTTCCTTTCTCAATGCGAAGACAAACAAAACTATTTATTTGTCTTCGCCGTGCACTAGGTCCTGCGCGCGGAGGCAGGCTTTCCAGGTGGAGAATTGGGGATTGCTCTCGTCTGTGAAGTAGAGATTGTCGAGGCCGATTTGCTTGACAAGGCCCGATCGGTGGAAAACATGCCACACCTCTTCGGTAAGACCGCTAATGACGAGAAAACGGCCGGTAGACTTGAGCGAGTCGTAGAGACGGAGAATGGCCAGGCACATGGAGGCGTCCATGTGGTAGATGTTGTTGAGGCGAAGGACAATGGCCTGCACGTTCCGATCTTCAGCGATGGATTGGAGCGCGCTCTGGAAGACGTCTGCCGAGGCGAAGTAGAGCTCGCCGGCAATGCCGATGATCCTCACCTTGCGATGGACGTCCTCTTTCGTGTTGACGATGATAAGGCGCCCTTTGGAGTTGAAGGCGTACTCGACGAGGTGGGGCGTAGAGGACTTGCGGAGAAAGGTGGCGATCGAGATGAGGATCCCGATGAAAAACGCCATGTCAAGACTGAAGACAAGGCAAGAGAAGAAGGTGATGAGAAAGACCCAGGCGTCCTCGCGGGTGGCGTGAAAACAGAGCTTGATTTCACTCCAGTTCATCAGGGCGGGGACGGTGAGCATCAGGAGGGCGGCGAGGGCGGCGAGGGGAATGTGTTGAACGAGGGGCCAGCAGAAAAAGATGATGATGGCGGTGAAAAGGCCGCTGAGAATGGCGGCAAATCGCGTTTTGGCATTGAGTCGGTAACTGAGAGAGGTGCGGGTGGCGCTGCCCGATGCAGGGATGGAGCCGGAGACAAAGGAGAGGAGCGCATTGCTGACGCCGAGGCCGAAAACATCTTGGTTGACCTGCACTTGGTGGCCCGATTTGGCAGCGAAGGTGCGGGAAATAGAGAAGACTTCGAGGATGGCTAAGAAAGAGATGGCGACAGCAGAGGGAAAAACCTTATTGAGGAGCGAGAAGTCGAGGAGGGGCAGCGTGAGTTGGGGGGTCGGCGCCGCGGGGATCTCGTAGTCGCCCAGGCGCGCGATGACGGCTTCGCCAAACCACAAGTTGAAGGCGTTGGCAAGGAAGACGGCGATGATCAGCATGATCAGCGCATCGGGCCAGTTCTTGAGCGTTCTGCGGAGGAAAATGAGGACGCCAAGGCTGATGAACCCAATGAGGGCGGTGGGGCCATGGATCTGGAAAATGTGGGAGATAAATACCCAGGCTTTCAGCGAGACAGAATCGGCGGCCAGATCGGGCGAAATGCCCGTGAAATAGAAGAGCTGCGTGACCACGATGGCGACGGTGATCCCCGCAAAATATCCGAGGACGACGGGCCTGCTGACAAATTGGAGCAGCTTGCTGACGTTGAAAAAGGCGGCGGCAATCTGGATCACGCCCATGATGAGGATCATCTGCGTGAGGATGTGGAGGACAAGGGCCTCTTTTTGGGCGCCCGATACCGACTCGAAGTAATTGCCCAAGATGTCGGCGATGGAGGTCTGAATTAAGATCGCGGTTCCAGTGCTGGGTCCCGAGATGAGATGGCGCGAGGAGCCGAGGGCGGCTGCGAAAATCGTCCCAAAAATGGCGGAAAACAACCCCGCTGTGGGAGGGAGCCCCGCCAAGAGCGAGTAGGCGATCGATTGGGGAATCGTCATGAGGGCGACGGCTAGAGCTGCCCATACGTCATTGCGCAGGTAGGAGAGGTTGTACTCCTTCCACTCTTCTGCGTACGGGGTGAAGGAAATGGCTCGCTGGTGGGGCAACTTCATAATTTCAGTGTAGATTGACGGGAGAAAAAAAACTAGAGCTAGAGTAAGCGGGGCTCGGAGGCGTCGGGGGGTTCTTTCCCGCGCATCTCGAGGAGGATCGGACAGCCGGGAAACCCATAGATCTCGCGGAAGCTGTTGAGGAGATACTTCCGATAGGCCTCGGTCATGAGCGTCGGCTTATTGATAAAGAGGACGAAGCGGGGCGGATTGGTCTCCACCTGCGTCATGTAGTAGATGCGGAGGCGCTTACCGGTGATGAGGGGGGGATGGTACTTCTGCAGACACCCTTCGATGAACTTATTGAGCCCGCCCGTGGTAATCCGCCTGTGTCTCGCCTCATACACCTCTTTGACCAGCGGGAAAATCTTGTCGAGGTTCCGCTCTTTGGTGGCGGAGATAAAAAGCATGGGGCAGTGGTTGAGGAATGGGATCTCCTCTCTCACGCCTCTCAAGGCGTGTTCCATCTTGAAGTTCTTCATCAGATCCCATTTATTGAAGATCAGAATGCAGCTTTTGCCTTTCTCTTCAATGTGACTTGCGATCCGCTTCTCTTGGGTCGTGAACCCTTCGTAAGAATCGAGCACCAGAAGGCAAACGTCGCACCGTTCAATCGCCTCTTCGGTGCGGATCGCCGCAAATTTATCGACGACCTCCTTCTCGGCGCTCTTCCGCCTGATGCCGGCGGTGTCGATGAGGAGGTACTCTTGCCCTTTATGCTCCACTTTGACGTCGATCGCATCGCGCGTCGTGCCGGCAATGGGGCTGACGATGGAGCGCTCCTCATGCAGCAAATGGTTGAGCAGCGTCGACTTGCCCACATTGGGCCTGCCCACAATGGCCACTCTGATAGAAGTCGCCGGCTCAACCACTTCTTCCACCGCTTCGGGCACGAGAGAGAGAGCCTTTTCCAACAGCTCGGCGATCTGGTAGCCCTGTAGCGCCGAACAGGCGACCAGGTCTCTCACCGCCAGGGAATGGAACTCGTGGATCCTCACCTCTTCGCTCATCTGGTCGATCTTATTGACCGCGACAATCACCGGTTTTTTCGCAGCAAGTAGGAGCTTCGCCACCTCTTCATCGAGCGGATGGGGGCCGATCTGTCCATCGACCACTAGAATCACCGCATCGGCTTCTGCGATCGCGATCTCCGCCTGTCTCCGTATCTCGTGATTGAAGGGCATGGTTTCAGAAGTGTCGATCCCGCCTGTGTCGATCAACGTAAAAAATCGGCCAAACGCCTCCGCCTCTGCATAGAGACGATCGCGCGTGATCCCCTCTTGCTCATCGACAATCGAGAGCCGCTTCTGGCAAATCCTGTTGAAAAGGGCCGATTTCCCCACGTTGGGACGGCCGACTAGAGCTATTTTTGTCTGCATAAGTTTCTTTGGTACGAACAGTATAGAGAATCCCCAGCAAGCTTTCAACTGTTTAATTAAATGGACTTTTTACCCCTAACAGATTATATTATTACCGGGTGGTTATTATGTCGGTTACAGAAACTAAACCTTTTACTGATCCTACTTGTAGCAACTATTTTGGAAAGTTAGAAGCAAGTCGGATGTCAACTGAGCTGAAGGCTTGGCGGAGAAGGTCGCAGGCATGGGTTTTAGTAAAATCTTTATTAGCCACGGCTGCGCTTGCGGTGGGGGTGGCGGTGGTTGTGCTATTTCATTTGGTAACATCTTATTTGGGGATAGGGATAGGGGTGCTGATTGTATCGGCCTATGCGATCCACCATTATGGGTACGAGCACAAGCAGATCAACAGTCTCTACAGGACGGCCAGAGCCGCCCTGGCCCAAATCTAACCTCTCTACACTCTGAC
>DATIIR010000052.1:0-2793 GCA_035479435.1 Chlamydiales bacterium | reverse complement strand
CTCGGCGTCGTCCACCCCACCGCCATCCAGCAAAGTTACCAAAACGGGGAGGAGGCGACTATTGCCCTCCGCGCAGTCCTCGGGTCAACCGCCATTAGCCACTTTGCTCAAGGGTTTGCCTTCTTCGCCATCGTCACCTCCTTCCTCGCCCAAGGACTCACCCTCACCCACTTCCTCGCCGACGGCTTCAAGCTCATCCCCACTCGCAAAAATCTCTGGTGGCTTTGCTCTTTAGCCCTCATTCCGCCCCTCCTATTTGCCCTCTACTATCCGCAAATTTTCTTTAAGGCCCTCAGCTTTGCCGGAGGCATCTGCGCCATGGTTCTCTTTGGCCTTTTGCCCATTTCCATGGTCTGGTTCGGCAGGTACCGGCGAAAACATCCCTCCCACTACCACGTTTCTGGTGGTAAACCGGCCCTCATCCTTGGTATACTCTTCTCTATTCTTGTAATCGGCTGCGAATTAGTTCGCTTTTTCTAAAGGACCATTATGTTGAACAGCAATCGCCTCATTGGGGGCATTCTCCTTGTTTCTGGCACTTCTATTGGAGCGGGCATGTTGGCCCTACCCGTTGTTAGTTCTTTTGCTGGATTCTTCCCCTCTTTTATCCTCCTAGCGGTCTGTTGGCTCTTTCTCTTTATTACCTCGCTCCTCCTCCTCGACGTCAACCTCGCTTGCCCCGGTGAAGTCAATCTGATTTCGATGGTGGGACGCACCCTCGGCACCTCTGGTAAAGCCATCTGCTGGATCACCTATCTCCTTCTTCTCTACTCTCTTACGGCCGCCTACATCGCCGGCAGCTCGCCCCTCTTTCTCCAAGCCCTCCAGTGGGCCACTGGCTGGGCCGCCCCCGCCTGGCTCGGCCCTTTTCCGCTCCTGATCCTCTTCGGCCTCTTCGTCTATCTCGGAACGGGAGCCGTGGACGGCATCAATCGCCTCCTCATGGTGGGACTTATCATCACCTATTTTTTGATCGTCGCCTTCCTTCCGTCTCACGTGCAGACGTCCCTGCTTCTACATACCGACGCCAAAGCCATTTGGATTGCCGTGTCCCTCATGTTCACTTCATTCGGCTTCCACATCATCATCCCCACCCTCACCACCTATCTGCATCACGACGTGAAAAAGCTCCGCCTCACCCTCTTCATCGGCAGCATTATTCCCTTCGTCGTCTATGCAATTTGGCTCTTTCTCATCCTCGGCGTTGTGCCTCTTGAGGGCGACCATGGCCTTATTGCCGCTTGGCAGGCGGGGCAAACTGGCGCCAATTCCCTCTCCTACATTCTCCAAAGCAACTGGATCACGTCCATCGTCAGCGCCTTCTCATTCTTTGCCATCATCACCTCATTCCTCGGCGTATCGCTTAGCCTCTCCGACTTTCTCTCCGATGGCCTCCACATGAAGCGCTTCAGTCTGGGCCGTGAGCTCGCCTGCCTTCTCACCTTCGCCCCGCCCCTCGTCTTTGTCCTCGCTTATCAGCGCGGCTTCATCATGGCTCTCCAATTCGCCGGCATTTTTGTCGCCATTCTCCTCTGCATCCTCCCCGCGGCCATGGCTTGGAAACTCCCCGCCTACAGACCCTTCGTCAGGCGCGCGCTCCTCGTCACCGTCATTCTCGTATCGCTTTTTGTGATCGGATTGGATATTTTGGAACAAGCAGGAATGCTGAGCCACTATGTTCAAACTTAAAGCCGATTTTAAGCCCACGGGGGACCAACCCGACGCCATTGAGCGCCTCGTAGCGGGCGTTCAATCGGGCAAGAAGTCGCAAGTTCTTCTCGGCATAACGGGGTCTGGTAAGACCTTCACGATGGCCAACGTCATCCAGCGGACAGCAAAGCCCGCCCTCATCTTGGCCCACAACAAGACCCTAGCCGCCCAGCTTTACCAAGAGTTCAAAGGCTTTTTCCCCGACAATGCCGTCGAGTACTTTGTCTCCTACTACGACTACTATCAGCCCGAAGCCTACATCGCCCGCACCGACACCTACATTGAGAAGGATCTCGCCATCAACGACCGGATCGAGAAGATGCGCCTCAGCGCCACCCGTTCCCTCATCGAGCGCCCCGACGTGATCATCGTCTCCTCCGTCTCTTGCATCTACGGCCTCGGAACACCCGAGTACTACAGTCAAATGCTCCTCAACCTCGCCGTCAAGCAACAGGTACGGCGCGACGACGTCCTCTTCCATCTCGTCGAATTGCACTACGAGCGGGGCGACTACGATCTGGCCCGCGCCACCTTTCGCGCTCGCGGCGATATTCTCGAAATTGTCCCCGCCTACGAAGACGATCTCGCCTATCGCATTGAATTTTTTGGCGATGAGATCGAGCGCATCAGCGAAATCGACCCGCTCACGGGCAAAGTGCGTAAGCGGCTCGACAAAATCACCATATTCCCCGGATCCCACTTCGTAACGCCCGAGGCGGTCCGCCTCCACGCCCTCGACACCATACGACAAGAGCTTGCCGAGCGCATCGCCTACTATCAAAAAGAGAACCGCCTGGTCGAAGCGCAGAGGATTAAAGAGCGGACCAACTACGATCTCGAGATGATCCGGGAGATCGGCTATTGCAAAGGCGTCGAAAACTACTCGCGCCACTTTAGCAAGCGTCTGCCCGGCGCCCCGCCCCCCTGCCTTCTCGACTACTTTCCCGAAGACTATCTCTTCTTTATCGACGAGTCGCATCAAACTTTGCCTCAGCTCCATGCGATGTACAACGGCGACCGGTCCCGCAAGCAGACCCTCATCGAGTTTGGCTTTCGCCTTCCCTCTGCCTTTGACAACCGCCC
>DATIIR010000051.1:0-3370 GCA_035479435.1 Chlamydiales bacterium | reverse complement strand
GCGTCGCACTTATACAGAAGTAGAGGGCTATTCCCCTTCGAGGAGGTCGAGGAAGGCTTGGAGTTGTTTGGCGCGGGTGGGGTGGCGCATCTTGCGGAGCGCTTTCGCCTCGATCTGACGCACGCGCTCGCGCGTCACCTTAAACCGGACGCCCACTTCTTCGAGAGTCTTGGGCTTGCCGTCAAGCAGGCCAAAGCGCTCGATCAGGACGGTGCGCTCCCTGTCGGTGAGCGTGGCGAGAACTTCGTTCATCTTGTCTTTGAGAATGGCGTAACCAGTCGCCTCAGCGGGCGATTCGATGCCAGTGTCTTCGAGGAAGTCGCCAAATTGACTCTCGCCACCGTCGCCCACTTCCGCTTGGAGCGAAATGGGGTGTTGCGCGATCTTGTAGATCTCGCGGACACGCTCAGGGGTAAGGCCAAGTTCGTTGGCGAGCTCTTCAGGAGTCGGCTCACGGCCCGTTTCCATCATGAGCTTCTTGGCTCCACGGAGAACCTTGTTGATCGTCTCGATCATGTGAACCGGAATACGAATGGTGCGCGCTTGGTCGGCAATGGCGCGCGTGACAGCCTGGCGGATCCACCAGGTTGCGTAGGTGGAAAACTTGTAACCGCGCCGATATTCAAACTTCTCAACGGCTTTCATCAGGCCCATGTTCCCCTCCTGAATGAGGTCGAGGAAGGAGAGGCCGCGATTGGTGTACTTTTTAGCGATCGAGATGACGAGGCGAAGGTTCGATTCGACCATTTCTCGCTTGGCTTCTTGGCTCTTGTCCATCCAACGCTGGAGCATCCGGACGTCTTTCTTAAACTCTTCGAGGCTGCGCCCTGCGGCAAGCTCGCGCTTGTAGAGCTTCCTCTTGGCGGCGGCGAGTTTGCCAGCGGCAAATTTATTCTTCTCAGCGCGGGGAGTGAGCTCCTGAATCTCTTTTTCTAGAGCGAGAAACCGATCGTAAGCAGCGAGAATCACTTCGCCGAAATCTTCAATGATGTTGTGACGGCAACAGAATCTGCGCAAGTAAGCTTGCGCGCGAATGCGGCACTTCTCCACATTCTCCATGAGCTGCGCACGCACCTCTTTTTTCAAATTGGGGTCGCGCCCTTCAATGAGGAGATCCTCAAGGAGCTGGTCCTCCGCCTTCATCAATTCACAGAGCTTGGGCAAGAGGTTCAGGAAGTGGGCCTTGTCGGAGACCTCTTTCTCGGCGATGATCTTGTCAAATCGCTCTTTGGTGGAAATGAGATAGGTGGCGATCGAAATGGCTTCCCGAATCGAGTAGCGGAAACGCATAATAATCTTTTCAATCTGAATCTGCGCCTTCTCGATCCTTTTGGAGATCTCCACTTCCTCTTCGCGAGTGAGGAGAGGGACAGAACCCATCTCTTTGAGATACATCCGAACAGGGTCATCCGACGTCCCTTCTGTCCGCTTGGGGAGCCCTTCGAGTTCCTTCGCTTCCTTCTTCCTCTCTTTCTGCCTCTCCACCTCAGATTGGTTCAAGACCTGGATGTCCATGCCGCTCAAGTAGATCAATACCTGATCGATCTGCTCGGGAGAATCGAACGTCATAGGGAGAATTTCGTTGATCTCCTCGTACGTGAGGTAGCCCTGCTCCTTGGCAATGGAGACGAGCTCTTCGATTTTTTGCTGGTGCTGAGGATTGCTAAAAGATGTCGTACCGGTCATGATCTCCTAAATGAAACAAAAAATAAGACGCTTTTTCCAAAGAAAACGAAAATATTGTGGATGGGGGCCCCTCTTTCTGTCAATATCATATAACGTATTCAATTTAATGCAACACCTTTATGGCTCTTTTTGCTGTCGATGACGATGACCTGATCGATGCCTGTGATGCCGAACCGGGCAAAGTCTACTGGTGTCTCGACTGCTTCGGCCCCGTAAAACGGAGGCGCGGAAAGCTCCGCTTCTACCACTTCTACCACACCCGGCCAGCTCCCACCTGCCGCCTCTACAGCAAGACCGAAGACCACCTTCTCGCCCAGCTGCAGCTACAAAAACAATTCCCCGCCGGCGCCTTGCGAATTGAGCAACCCTTCATCAAAATCAACAGAGTGGCCGATGTCCTGTGGGAAAGGGAAAAGATTGTTTTTGAAATTCAGTGCTCCCCCATGACGGTCAAAGAGGCGGAGATGCGCATCCGCGACTACCACACCGCCGGCTACGAGGTGATCTGGCTGCTCGACGATAAGCGGTACAACAAGCGGGTCATCCGCCCGGCTGAAGATTTCCTCCGCCGCCACTCCACCTATTACACGTCGATTCAGCAAGGCTTTTACTACGATCAATTCGAGGTCTTCGCCTCGGGTGTCCGAGTGAAAAAGGGGAGGCGGCTCCCCATCGACCTGCAGAGGCTGCGCCCGATGCCAAAAGTTCAGTTTAATGAGGAATTTTATCCAAAACAGATCACGCAACTCACCTGCGCAAAGTACTTCCACGGCGACCGGATCCATCGCGCTCTTCTCTATCCCCAATCGATGCTCTACTGGCGCGCGCTCGAAATCCAGTTAACCAAGGAAAAACCGAAGCCCAATCGCCTTCTCGTCTGGCTTTACAGGGCGTTTGTGATTCCTTATCAAGCACTTCTGGCAAAAGCAATCAGGAAGCTGAATTGAAGTAGAACACGGGGTGAAGGAGGAGAGCCATCAGGAGTTTTATGAAGCAGGTGAAGATGGCGATCGGAAACAGAATCCAGTCGGCTAGATCCTTAGCCAAACAGGCGATCCGCTCCACAAAAAATTCGCGGGCGGTCGGAGAACTGCCCACCGTGATCAAAACGAGGATCGCGCCAAAGCATACGCCCACAGTCCGGTAACACGTCTTGTACGCCTTGTTCAATAGCGCAAACGGCAAGATCAGACACTTTTTCAAAAAATCTTTTAAACAGACGACACGCGCAGGAAGAGAGTTTTCCAAATGAGATACATTGGAAATTTCAAAAAAATAACGAGAATCGGAATAACTCATTACAAACCCACGATTTTCCAATCAATTATATATGAATTGCGACTTAATATAAATAAAAGAAATAATTTGAGTGGACTCTTCCGAAGTGATATGATCTTTACGAATTTAGCTCCACGAGTTATACTGACACCTTTCAAATTAGGCAAATTGAGGAAATATGGCCGAAGAAAAAGCACCAGAGAAGAAAGCAGCAGCGCCAGCCGCTGAGAAGAAGAAAGGCGAAGGGAAGACGAGACAACCCTCAGCCCTAAAAAGAGATTTACAAGGTGAAAAGCGTCGTCTGCGCAACCGCTCCTACCGCGCGTCTGTACTCACCTCTATCCGCTCTCTCGAGAGCTCACTCGCTAACAAAGAAGCCCCTGAAGCACTGAAGACGAAATTGAAT
>DATIIR010000050.1:0-1997 GCA_035479435.1 Chlamydiales bacterium | reverse complement strand
GCTCGTCGCCTTCGGCGGCGTCTTTGCCTTCTACCAAGTATTGATCCAATATCTGCCGGCCCTCCACATCCACTCGCTATGCGGTTCGGCGGACCATTGCACCCTTCCTATTTTCTATCTCTTTGGAGTTGTCTCATTTCCCCTATTAAGCACGGTGGGTTTTGCTTCCATCGGCGCCCTCTTGCTATTCACCCAACCGACGAATGAGAATCGGTGATTACCCAAGCCATGTGCCCTTAACCAAAACCTCATACTGTTTTGGTTTCGCATTTGGTCGAAATTGCCAGTGAGTGACGAGGGATTTTTCCCTCCTCAACTGAAGATTTTTCGATGCAATTGCGGCAATAGGTTGGACGGTAGATGAGTCGCTCTTCGTTGGTTGAAAAGGGGGACTTTGAGGACATTCCCCCTGTTCCATTTGCTGTCGTGATGGTGCTTGCGCAGTGAGCTGTGCGAGCCCTTCGATCTCGTACACGACTTTCTTCCCATGGGAGAGGCTCCCATCGGTGACGGGCTGTAGAGAAGATGGCCTGCAACAGCAAAAAACGGTCATAAGGGCGAGCATGATAGCAGATCGCCATTAAAAAATCCACTCAGGAGAATGGAAAAACCATATTTTTTTTTGACAGGTTGAGGTCCACAGGAGTCTTCCCTTCGCCTTTTGGGAGGGAGTTTTTTAAAAGTAATTGCAGGATTATTGCAGGATCTTGCAGTATTATGTGATACGAAGGATGATTGCATGCAGAGGTCTGTTCTGACGCTTTCATACGATCAGCAGGCGCTGCCCGATTTGCCAACTGAAGCGCTGGATTTGCGGATCGCCTCAAGGTTCTTTGACGCCATCGGGAAAGAAGTCGATGAGGTAAAATTGCGCTCCTTGGGCGTTTTTGCGATGGCGGGAAACCGTTGGGTCCCCTCGATCGGCGGCTTGATCCTATTCGGAAGCAAAGTGTGGCAACAACAACATATCCCTGATGTAGGCGTGCGTTGTGCCCGCTTTTTGGGAGACACAAAGACGCATATTTTGGATCGACTCGATGTGGAGGGGACGATTCTCGATGCGATTGACGAGGTTCCCAAATTCATTGCGCGCAATACCCGTTTAGCCGCCTCGTTCGGCTCTATGCAGAGGCAAGATATTCCCGAATATCCACCCGTAGCTGTTCGGGAAGCTCTGATCAATGCCGTTGCTCATGCCGATTATTCATTGAGAGGATCGGATATTCAAATTGCAATTTTTGCCGATCGGTTGGAGATTCAGAATCCAGGGATGTTCCCTTTTGGATTTACGCTGGAGGATTTAAAGGCGGGGGTGAGCCGTATTCGCAATCGGGTGATTGTACAGGTCTTTCATGCTCTGCAACTAGTGGAGAAGTGGGGCAGCGGTTACAAAAGGATCATGGATGCCTGCCGAAAAGGGGGCTATCCCGAACCCAAGTGGGAAGAACTCGGCACGACGATCCGCGTGACATTCTATCCCCATCCGCTTACCGTTGTGCCCGAGGATCGAAAATTCATCTTGGGTGAAGTAGATTCCCTCTCTCAGCGCGAAATGGCCATTTTGAATCTCTTTGACGGCAATCGTCCCTTGCCATTCCGGGAAATCCACCGAAGGCTGATGCCCACCCTTTCCGAGCGGATGTTGCGTTACGAACTTGCGGCCATGAAAAGCAAAGGGCTCCTCATCTCACGTGGAAAGGGGCGCTCCATCGAATATTTTAAAAGAGGGATTCTTTTCGAGGAATAGATCTCGCCAGTGGTAGGTGTCGAGAAGATGGTCGGTGGACTTGCCGAGGAGGAGGTGGGCGATGTAGAGCGCTTCGATGGAGGAGAGGCCCGATTCGGGGTCGGGACAATCGGTTTGGCGGCGAGGATAGGCGGTTCGGTAGTGGCCGGGAAGGCTGCGCGCTTCGAGCTTCCAGGGAAGTTGCTTCTCCATAATTTGTGCGAGGCGCCAGGTGCCGTCGATGAGGAGGAGGCCTCGGCTGGAGTCTGCG
>DATIIR010000049.1:0-26136 GCA_035479435.1 Chlamydiales bacterium | reverse complement strand
GGCATGACGACCACCGTATTTGGCAAGATTTTTGGCGTAAGACATAGCGCAGTTGTCCAGTGGGAAAACGGAAAGAGGAATTTGAGCCCATCGATTGAAATATGCATCCGTTTGTATGTATTGAATCACCTCCGCGTCAAGGACAAAGAATTTAGAGACATTTACAAAGAACTCAGTATAGAGCGATTGTCCAAGAGAATCGAGGGGCACTTCCCTCCTATTGAGATCGATGCTGCTGATCATCTAAAAATAGCACTTTAAGAACGATTTGATCAGGTATTATTGCATAAATCAAATTAACCACCGAGATCACCGAGAGCACCGAGGGGAATTTTAGGTCCTTTTTCCTCTTCTCGGTGATCTCGGTGTTCTCGGTGGTTATTAAACCGTCTAACAGCGAAGAATTATGCAACAAGGCCATTTGATCATGACCAAATTAACAACCACCGAGAACACCGAGACAGGGAGCCTCTTTCATAATTTCTCGGTGATCTCGGTGGTTAAACTACGCGCTTTACGATTCTTTGATGAGGACGGGGGGTTCGGGGACGGAGAGGCTCTCTTTCTCTTCGACTAGGGCGTCGAATTGCTTGCCAAGCACAATCACCGCAAAGATCCAGATGCCGACAAAGAGGAGGAAAATCGCCGCGACGTAGGGGATGCTGGCGGCTACACTCGTGAGCATGAGGATAAGGCCTTGGTGAATGACCGAACCGCCCGATTTGCCAAGACGCGAGCCGACACCGTCAATGGCTGCTTTCCCTTTGAGTTTGGACTCTTTGTTGAGAGGGATGAAGGCGATCTCTTTGGTGGCGTCAAAGAAGGTGTATTTCGATGCGCGAGAAAGACAGTTTTGGATCGAACCAAGAGCTACACAGAGCGCCAGGGGAGTCATGTTGAGGAAATTCACAACCCAGGCTAGCCCCTGCTTAGGGAAGAAGATGAAATGGAAAAAGAAGATCCCCGTTGTAGCGACAATGATGGGGGGGATGAGGGCACAGGCGGTCCAAGAAAAACGTTGGATCACCTTGGTCGTCGTAAGAAGGCCTGCCACGCTCGCGATAATCGACATCGTCAGGATCACTTGCCCCATATAGGTGTTGTAGTCGCTCGGATCGGGGTAGAGCATCCTCATCTGATCTTTCCAGACGACTTCGACGAGATTGATCGCCACATTGTAGGCAAAGACGATGAGAGCAATGCAGATGAGGTACTTCGAGCGGGCCAGATAGGCGAAATTGGCTCGCATCGACATCCGGATCTTCTCCCTCGGAGGCCTCTGCCTCTCAGAAGGGCGAATCACGTGGATGTTCAGCCAGCGGAAAATAGCCATCGTCAAGAGGCCGCAGATAATGAGAGTGCAGCTGACAAAGAAAATCGATTGGTCCCACTCGTTTTTTCCATAGGGGAGCCAGGAGAGGTAGAGGCGGCTGGAGAAATGGATCGCCACATAACCCGAAAGAATCCCAGCGACGCTTCCTCCAAATGTGAGCAGCCCATAGTAGCGTTTGGCCTCCTCAACAGAGGTCACCTCATTGGTAAATCCCCAAAAAAGGACCGTAAAAATCGCCGTCGACCAGAGCTCCGACATCACATAGAAAAGGGTGAATGTCCAATTGCGGAAAATAGCAATAAATCCCTTGAACCCGACAGGCAAGATCTCCTGGAGCCGGTCCGCTAGATTATTGGGGTGGAGAAAATCCTGCGCCGGATACAAAATAAAGGCGAAGATAAAGAAGAAGACGATAAAGATCGACATGATGACGTAGAAGACCTTCTCCCTGCTAAACCAATTCGATAGCCGCGTATAGAGCAAAGTAAAGAGAATCGCACAGGGGAGTACCGCCCACAACTTAATAAAGGGAATCGTCTCCGCTCCCGAGTTGGAAGCCGTGATGACAATGGTGTCTTTATAAGATCGCAACACGTTATAATTGAACGAAATGAGGAAGAATATGAAGAACATCGGAAGGAATTTGCTCAGCTCGGAGAGGTGGATTGGCCAGAAAAAAGAACGCCACCTACCGAAGCCTGATGTACTCATATGGACAATACATTCTCATATTGGCACATTTTTTTCAAAACCTTCAAATTGGGAAATTGACGAAAATGGGAAAAAGGGGGATTTGTAGGGCATGAAGGAAGATGTGGTCAAACTGCCGTACAAGGGCGCAAAGATCCTCGGCAATTCTCTTTACAACAAGGGGACTGGCTTTACTGACGAGGAGAGAGAGAAACTTGGGCTCACAGGGCTCTTGCCTCCGAAGGTCTCCAGTGTGGAAGAGCAGATCGCCCGCTGTTACAAAAATTTTAGTTTGAGGCGCACCCCTCTCGAGAAGTACGATTCTCTCGCGGGGCTCTTGAGCCGCAACGAACTCCTCTTCTATCAATTCGTTTCCCGCTATATCTCAGAGATCCTCCCCATCCTCTATACGCCCACCGTGGGGGAGGCCGCGATCAACTACAGCCGGATCTACTTTCACCAGAGGGGGCTCTATCTCTCCTACCCGATCCGGGATCAGCTCGACCAGGCGCTCGCCAACTACCCGCAAGACGATGTAGAGGTGATCGTCGTCACCGACGGAGAGCGGATTTTAGGGCTAGGGGACCAGGGGATTGGGGGGATGACGATCCCGATCGGAAAGTTGTCGCTCTATACACTCTTTGGCGGCATCCATCCGGCCAAGACCTTGCCGATCATCCTCGATGTGGGGACCAATAATCGGGAACTCTTGAACGATGAGCTCTATCTCGGTTGGAACCACGCTCGCCTCACCGGCGCTGCCTATGACGATTTTGTCGACCGATTTGTGAAGGCCGTCTCGAAGCGCTATCCGAAAGCACTCCTCCAGTGGGAAGATTTTGGGAAAGAAAATGCGCGCAAACTCCTCAACCGCTACCGGGACCGGATCCTCTCTTTCAATGACGATATCCAAGGGACCGCAGCCGTCGCAGTGGGGGCCCTCCTTTCCGCTGTATTGACGATCAAGCAGAAGATCTCTCAGCAGCGCATCGCGATCTTGGGTGCTGGGTCGGCTGGCACGGGTATCGCCGATACGATCGTCGCTGCCATGGTCGCTGAAGGGCTCACTCGCGAGCAGGCCTGTCAGCGCATTTACCTCATCGACGTCGACGGGCTCCTCTATTTCAGCAGCAAGGGCATCAATGAGGCCCAGCGCCCTTATGTCCACTCGCAAGAGTCTATCGGGAATTGGAAGCTGCAAGGGGAGCATATTTTGCTGCAACAGGTCGTAGCCAACGCCCATCCGACTATCCTCATTGGAGTCTGCGCGCAACGGGGCTCCTTTACGAAGGAGGTCATCGAAGAGATGGCCCGCCACACCGACCGGCCGATCATCTTCCCCCTCTCCAACCCCACCGTCAAGGCCGAATGCACCCCCGAAGAGGCCATCGAGTGGACGAAGGGAAAGGCGATCGTCGCTACTGGAAGTCCCTTCCCTCCGGTGAATTATCAGGGGAAGACCTATCAAATAGGGCAGTGCAACAACGTCTATATTTTCCCCGGCATTGGTCTCGGGGCTCTCGCCGCACAAGCCACCAAGGTCACAGACGGGATGTTCCTCACAGCCGCCCAAACTCTCGCTTCGTTTTCACCCACGCTGAAGGACCTGACGGCGCCCCTCTTTCCATCCATTGAAGATGTGCGCAAGATCAGCCGCAAGATCGCCCTCGCCGTGGCCAAGAAAGCGTGCGAGGATGGGGTGGCCAAGGCTGCGCCTGCCGACCTGGAGAAGAACATAGAGGCCCACGTCTGGGACCCCCACTACCCAACTTACCGGTGCCCCTGAAACACTTCTAGCGCTTTGTGGTAGTTGGGCTCTGAGGTGATCTCCGGGACGAGTTCCGTGTAAAGCACATGATCCTTTTCGTCGAGGACGATGACGGAGCGGGCGAGAACGCCAGCCAGAGGTCCATCTTGGATCAAGACGCCGTACGATTTGCCAAACTCTTTATCGCGCATCATCGAAAGCGTAAGGACATTGTGCACTCCTTCTGCTTCACAGAACCGTTTTTGGGCAAAGGGGAGATCGGCTGACACGGTAATGATCAGAGCCTCTGGATGCTTTTTAGCGAAGTCGTTGAAGTGTTTCGTCATGATGCTGCAAGTTCCCGTGTCGAGACTCGGCACTGTGGCGATGATTTTTCGCTTTCCGTTGTACTGCTGCAAGGTATGGTCTTTGAGATCTTTATCCGTGAGGCGAAAATCGGGAGCCTTCATATGCAGGGCAGGGAAATTGCCTACCGTTTTAACCGATTTTCCTTTCAATGTTACTGTCGCCATAGAACTCTCCTTTTTGAGCCCATCCACAATAACCTGTCATAAGACTTTTTGAAAAGCAAAACGTGAAGTCTTCCGGTACTCTGCGCGAAAAGACCATTTTTAAGAAGGGGAGCGAGAAAATCCGCGGCCGAAATCCGTGCAGCTTTTTGATGAGCAGATGTTCGTGAAGGCAAAGGTCGCGCATTTCGGAGGGTTTGATGAAGAGGGGATAGACGTGCATATTTTTGGGCGTGTTGGGGACGCACCACTCTACGCCTTTGATGATGACGAGGTAGCTGACGAAATTGCGATTGAAGGTGTGGAAAAAGAACTGACCGTTGGGTTTCAAGACCCTACTCGCCTCCGCAATGAGGAGGGCCGGCTCCTCCACATGTTCGAGGACATCCATCGCCGTAACGACATCGAAGGTTCGGTTGGGGTAGGGGAGTGAGTAGGCGTTGGCGACCTGATAGCTCACTTTTTGGGTGGTATCCTTCGCCTTCGCGACCCGTAGACTCGACGGGGAAAGATCGATGCCATGAACCGTGTGGCCCGCCTTGGCCAATGCATTGGTTAAGATCCCCGCTCCGCAGCCAATATCGAGAACCGTTTTCTCAGCCCCTATCTCTCTCATGATCCAGGGAACTCGCACCCCATTTTCCGCCCTCAGCAGTGCGATCGGATGGTCCGAAGCGGTGTACCATTTCTCGGCCAATTCCTCATAAAAGTCGTTATTTATTGTTTCAGAACAGGCTTGTTTTTCCATATGATATTCCAAAATAGGATCTGATAAAGGGCAAACAGAATCATCGCGCCAAATTGCAAGCGCAAAAATTGGTGTAGCGCCTCTCTATTATTGAGTAAGCGAGCGATCCAGGGAGTCACTTCAACGCCTTGGACGACGGGCCAAATAAACCCGGCAGAGGTGAGTGTGATTGGGTGGAGTGTGAAGAGAATGGCGTGGAGCCAATTTTCCGAAGCGGGGCAGTGGTCTTTGTGGACGAATTCATCTTTTGTGACGAGGATCGAGGAGAACGCGGCTAGGGCGATGTAGATGGTGAGCGCTGTTGTGGAAAAGGGGACGAAGAGGATAAACCCCATGCACACCACCACACTGCAGGTATCGATCGGATGGCCGATCCGCTCCCATTTGGGGAGGCCGCGCCGGATGTGAAAATAGCCCTCGTCAAAGAGCATAGCGACAGCTTGCAACCCAAAGGGCAAAATACCTAACATCCACATATCTTCTCCAAAATGGCCCCTGAAATACTCAAGCCCGGCCCAAAGGCCAAACTGACGATCGGGGTGTGATTGGGGACGTTTTCGTCGCTCAAGATCGCCTGCCAAATGTGGGGGATCGTCGCCGACGACATGTTCCCATACGCCTTCAAAGTTTGAAAGCTTTGTTTCATCTGCATATCGCTGAGGCCCAAGAGCGACTGCACATGGGTGAGAATCTTGGGGCCGCCGGGATGGATGGCAAAAAGAGGGGAGGAGAGGGGGCCTGTTTTCCTATAGAGCCGTTCCAAGTAGCCTGGCAGGTGGCGCGTGATCAATACAGCCACCTCTTTAGCGAGCGACATTTGAAAGCCCCACTCGACTACATCCCACGTCATCGCCTTGGTCGAATGGGGGATGATCTCCTCTTGGAGGGAGAGAATTTTTAAGTGGGGCCGATCTGCCTCGCGAACGGCCGAGTATTTGATGAAGCCGTCGGCAAAGAGGCTCTGCGAGACGAGCTGATCTAACTGATGCATCGACGGGTTGGTGTGGAGAGAGCAGATCTCTGTATGGACGATATCGACCCGTTGTTTTTCTCTCGCGCTATGTAAAAAACCGGTCCCGATTCGGATGGCCGGGAAGGAGCCGTAGCAACCCATGTGGTAGGCGTGCGTCACTGTTGTCGCCTCTCCCCAGCCCCGCTTCGAAACGATTTTCTGTGCGCCGCTCGGGGAGACGTAGCCGGTGCAGCTCACATGGATCATATCGTCGGGCGCTAAGCTCTCTGCGGAATAGTATTTCTCGAAGACCTTGTCTACTTCCCGAGCGTAGACTTTGGCCCGGGTAGAGAGGTCCTTGCCCGCTGGCGATTCGTGGAGGCGATAGACCTCCATCTTTTCCCAATCCAAGTGGTTATAGTCGGCTAAGACATACCCCCGTTTTCCGATATAATCGGGCTTGCAGCCGACGTGCCAGAGTTTCTCTTTGATGGTTTCCCGAAAGCCCTCTTTCCCTTCAGCCTTTGTGTGCGCTTCGACAAGCCAATGGAAACTTTCGGCTTGTGAGGTCTCAAACTCGGGGCGTATAATCTCGAAGTCGGTCAGTAACATGGAACACTGATACGTCTGAACTCATTTATGAGGCAAATAAAATCGTCATAAAGTAGTCTCCGAAATGATGAGAAAAGTGCTCTGGATGGTCCTCCTTTTTGCTGCGTACGTGTGGATTATGACCTCAGGTCATGACCGGATGGTTTTGGATCAAGGGAAAGCGTTCTATAAAGCGCTGGTTTCATGGTTTGACGATGCCGAGATCGATTACCAGGTGAAGAAGGAGAAGAAAGTGAAAAAGCGCAACCGAAGGTGGGATTAGGCAAACTTTAAAGCGAATCCTTGAACTAATTGAGGGGGTGTTTTATTCGGAAGTCAGAACCCTAAACAAGGAAAAAGCTTATGATCCACCCAGTAGTCAGCCCAGTGATCTCCCTCGTCGCAGGCATTTTGATCCTCATCTTCCCCCAAATTCTCAATCTAGTCGTCGCCATCTATCTGATTGCGGTGGGCGTCATGGGGATTATGGGCACCTTCTAAAATATTCAGGATCCCACAGGGGTACTGGGCAGGCCAAGGACAGGATAACGCCGCAAAGCGGCTGAGGATGACGCCTTCAAAGAAGGCTAATGATAGACAGGATGCAGGGAAGCCCTGCAACCCAGGAGAGGAATTTATGTTTTCCCTTAGTGGGGCGCGGGGCCTCCCCGCATCTTGCATATCATTAGCTGCCTTAGCAGCGTCATCCTCAGCCGCCCCGCGGCGTTATCCTGTCCCTTGCTTGAAGAAGTGCCCCTGTGGATCCCTGCCTGAGGATAAAAAACTCTTCTTCCCTTGCCCTACTGTGTAAAACCAATCTGTTTCTTTTTTCTTTGCCTTTGAGAATGACATAACGTACAATTTTCCCCGCAAAGAGAGAGGGAGCATGTCTATCAAAATCAATCCTAAACCAATGACCGTTGTGATCTGTCCCTTAGAGCAAACACTTCCAAAAGGGGGGCCGTTTGCCGAATTTTTAAAGAGAAAGCTCCCTGGTTGTTCGCCCTGCGCGTGTCAAAAAACGTGGGAAAATAGCGGTGGGAAGGAGGGGCCTATGACTGCTGAGTTCTTGCAACAATGTATGAAGGAATGTGCAGAGCAAAATAGAAGGCTCAACTTAGGCCATCTATTATAATATTCAGTACCCCGTGGATCCTCAGATGAATAGCATGGAGAGGCCGATCAGGGCGAGACAGCAGCCGAAGAGTCTCTTGATCGGCGCCACCTTCATCGCATGGGAGAGCTTGACGCCAAGCCCCACAGTGAGAAGGGAGCCCAGGCTGATCGCAATAAAAGCCGGAATCTCAATGTAGCCAAATGTGGCGGGAAGCTCGGGCATATGCCACGCGATCACTAAATAGGTCACCGATCCAATCAACGTAGTCATCAACGTCGACACCGACGAGGTGGCCGATGAATTTTGGACAGGCACCTGATAGCCGAGAAGGACCGGGAAGGTGAGCGACCCGCCGCCGATCCCCAATAGACTGGAAAGAACCCCAATCCCCAGGCCAAAAAGAGAGAGCGTTCTATTGGGCGCATTGCTGAGCTTGAGGTTGGGCAAGCGAGGAAAAAAGAAGTAGGTGCCCAATACAACCGCCATCACTCCAAAGATCTTGCTCAACATCTGGCTCGGAAGATAGTGGGCCAGCACCGAACCTCCCACACAGCCAATCACAAGCCCCGGAATCAACAAACGAAATACGTTAAAGAGGATCGCCTTCTTTTGATGCTGAAAGTAGGTCGATAACCCCGAGTTCACAACCCCAGCCGCAAGCGATGTGCTAACGGCGACCTGCATGATCTTCTCTTCAAATGTCCCTGTATAAAGAAAAATAAAATAGAGGACCGGAACAGTGACAACACCCCCGCCAAGCCCTAATAAACCGCCCAGGAGGCCGCTAATCAATCCTAAAATGATAAATAGTATAATTACCGAATCTGCAGGCATGGAAATTTTTTATTCTATTGTTTTCAATTTGCATGTTGCCTATCATAATGTCTAGAAATTTTATGAACTTAAATCCTATTGAATGGTCGAAGGCCCAGGGCCTTCTTCTTCAGCTGGTTCAAATGCTCTCCCCGCTCACTCAGCAGGAGGCTACCGCTATTTCTCCTTTAAAGTTGCGCTTCTTTGTTCCCCCTAGCCGGGAAGAGACGGGTGTGTATCCTCTGCGCCATCCGGTCACCGTTTTAAAGGCGACCCTGCATGCGGCAAGAGAGCAGATGCAAGAGTGGATCGAGCAGTTGCCGACAGCGCCGAACGGGAAAGTAGAGGAGAAGACCCCGCCTTCGAGAACCTCTCCGTCTGCGAAAGGGGAGGGGAGTCCTGTTCCTAAGCCAGAACCCAAGCCACCCCTCTCGCTGCAAGCCAAGGTAGTGATCGATCAAGTTCGCGATGCCATCGGATCGCTCTGCACCTCCACCAACATCACCGATCCAAAAGCCGCCCCCTTGCGCGAGGCGCTGATCCGGATCAAGCCGCTCATCGACGAGATGATCAAGGCCGTATCTCACGAGGGGATGCACTCGGCAGGGGAGGACTCCAGTCGTCAATTTCTCGCCCCGATCCCTCGCCTTCGCCGTGACAACCACATAGCCAAGCAACTCCCCACACCTCGCAGCGAAATAAAGCAGAGGGAAGAGACCCCGCGGCCTGTCCACACCGTTTCCCGAATCGCATCTGAGCCAAGACGGACCGAATCGGTGATCTCAGAGCCCCGCCCCAAACCAACCCCGACGGGAAGTCCCGCGGTTGTTCAACAAGACGCTCAGGCGGAAGCTCGTCCCATCAATAGAATCACACCTCCCGGTGCCCCCTTTAGCCCAGAGACGCGCTCTCTCACTCCCGCGCGCAAGAAGAAGAAGCGAAAAGGGTTCTGGTTCCGCGAAGATAAAGACGATAGTCCCTCTTGACATCCGATTCTATTTGCAGTATGGCTCAGTTCAATGAGTAAGGATCCCTTATGAAATTTCGTTGGCTGATTGTTTCGGGTGTTTGCCTCGCAGGGTGTGTATCGAATACGGGTTTACAAACCGATGCTGTTTCTGAGACGAACCGCTACCGCCTCTCCCGCGTCCGAAAGGGGATGTATGAAGCGCAAGTCCTCTCTGTCATGAGACAACCCTACAATTATGAGACTTTCCAAATTGGGGAAGATGTCTACGACGTTTGGTTCTACGTAACAAATCCCACTGTCTTGGGCCAATCGCGGATGGTCGCGCAAAATCTCACCCCCCTCTCTTTTAAAAACGGCATTTTGGTCGGCACTGGCTACGATTACTACTACTTTATCACCCGCGAAATGGCCAAACAAAGAGCAGCCGAGGCCCCGCCGAAAGAGGTGATCCCTCCCGTTCAACCCAGAGCTCCCAAACCGACAACCGCAGCTCCCAGCAAAGCTGAGCCAGAAGTTGAAAATAAGGGGCTAGAAAAAAGTCTGCAGAAAGCCGTTGAGCCGACCCCGACCCAAGGGCCCAATCCCGGAAATCTGCAGCCCTCTCCTCAGCCGACAGCCCCCATCATCTCCAACGCTGAGCCCCCAGCCAAACGGAGAAGGCTCTTCCCCCTCGGAGCCAAGCAGCCCATTTCGCAAGTGCGGAAGGGGATGAGTGAAGACGAAGTGCAGGGCATCATGGGAGCACCTGTCGACACACAGACCTTTGAGCTGGGTGAAGACATCTATAATGTCTGGTTTTACGGGAGCGGCAAGAAAAGGACTCCTCTCACTTTTAAAAACGGAAAGCTAGCCGGAATGACCAACGATTACTATAATGGGATTAAGCAGGCCGCTAGCCATGACCAAATTGAGGGATACGACAAGAAAGGGGAGCGGATGCAGCAAGACGAGACCGAGCAGGATTTTGACTACTGGTAGCAATCCCTTAATATACAGTCACTTGCGATTATTAGTAAAAATTATACTATATTAATGTTGTTTTTAATTTAAAACCTAATTACAATATACTGAAAACAAATAATAAGGATAATATGAACAGTATTTGTAGTTATTTATGTCCGTGTTTTCTAACAGAGCAACCGCCCGCGCCCATGGAGCTAGAGGGAAGAGGGCATCAGCAGCATGTTTCCCGAGTTGTTGTTCAAGCTCTTGAGAGATTACAACACGAAGACCCTGATGCTAGGCCTGTTACCCCACTACGACCGTCTCTGCCACCTAGCCCACCACAACCGGCACAGCCACTCCTAGGATTTCAAGAGTCACCGGCACGTCGTACCGGCCACAGGACCTCATCATCCGATTCAGTTCGCTCACTATTCCAAACTCCATTCCAAGAGTACCCAAGATATCTTGGAGAGTTTAAAGCTTCAGGCACAGAAGGAAAAGCAGAAGCTCTAACTAAACTCAAGGGAATGGCCCAACAGATGTTGGGACTCGTTAGGGTCTTATTGCAACCTAGTCCAGGACAGACAGAAACAACAGATGGGCAAGCTGCTGCTGCGTCCCCAGATGTCTTTGTTTCTAGCGGTCACCTCTCCCACGAATTGCGTGGACCTTTAAGCGCCCTGGTGCACACAGAAGCTCCCTCTGAACAAGAGTTGGAAGCTCTTTACAATGTTCTGAGCACCAAAATTGAAACGCTCCCAGAATCTATTCCCGGAACGATGGTCCGAGTGGCAGTCGAACAACAAGAATTTACCCTGGACAAGCTCGAGGCAACGCTGAGAGGAATGTCACAGAGCCTAGCAGACAGCGCAAGAATGAGGATGAGCTTTTCTTTTCCCAAACAGCCACGCCGTTTCCGCGCCGACTTTACAAAGATTGTGGAAATTCTGAACAACTTCATCCTGAACGCAATCAAGTATAGAAAAGACAGCCAAGAAGAGGGAACAATCGAAATTATCGTCGAACGGGTAGACAATGGGCTAAAATTCAGCGTGAAAGACAACGGGCAAGGCATGTCGCCCGAGAGTCAAAGCCAGGTGTTTCGTCGAACTAACTTTCAAGCTGAGTCTGTAAACACTTCTAGTGTAGAATCGTCGGGTGTGGGTCTTGCGAATTGCGACAAGTTTATCCGTGCCATGAATCAAGACCGATCACCGGAACAATGTCGTGGCGTAGAGAGCGAGAAAGGAGTTGGCTCCACATTCTGGTTCACTTCACCTGCGGCTGTAGTTGCCACTAATACGCAATTTAATCCACCGAATCCTAGCATTCTATTTGCTGATGATGCCGAATTTATGTGTGGAATCTATAGACAGTGGTGTGGCAAGGTCTTTAAGATTCAAGCTCCTACTATTGTAAATAGCGGACAGGAAGCCCTGGCTGCATGGCGGGCGGCAAAGGAAGAGGGGAAACAATTCGACGTTGTTTTTCTCGACCAACATATGGCTGATTCACTGGGAACCGATGTAGCAAAAACAATTCTCGCTGAATCTCCAGTTCCTCCTTGCATCGTGATCTACTCTGGCGATCCGGAGCAGGAACTCAGAACACTTTTCAACCATCCGGCTGTTGGCTTTCTCCAAAAAGGGGAATCCAAGCCCGCAGATGTAGTTGCAATGGTAAACAGAATTAGACAGAGATAATTTTGAGCACACCGGTACGGCCATCCCTCTATTTTGTCGGTCAGACTCCAGCTGAACCTAAAGTCCCGCAGAAGATCGGTCGCTTGTGGACCGAGCTTCGAGCGGCGCGCGATACATGCGATATTCGGCCTATTTTGAGCCGTCTCGGGGTGTCGCCGATAGATACGCGGGCCCATAGAGAGCTTCTCCCGATGATCCAACGCGCGTGCCGAAGAGATGTGACCATCTCGTCTTCTAAACAAGAAGATGAGACGGGGGTCTATTTTTTATCGAGCGAGAATGAGAAATTTGCGGTTTTCAAGGTAGGGGAGAAGAGGACCCGGATGGAACAATTGGCCCGCAAATTGTCCGTGATGTTTCACTTCGATGAAAATACCCTGCCTGCCCTAAGAGCTTCTATTGCATATCCCAAATTGCCAAAAGGAGACACGGTCGTGGAACTCTTCAATGGCAATGAGAAAGTCTTTACAACAGGGGATGAGAGAGATAAGTACAATGAGGTATTGGCGAGGGATAATTTCGGAGTGGCAGAACCCTATACTTTGACGGGAATTCTCGAACCTTATGTTCCCGACTCACGCAAAAAGATCGAACTGAGCACCCTGGCCCGGGTGACCGCATTTTCTCTCCTCATTGGAGCAAAGGACATTAAGGCAGACGGGGTCTCCTCAGAGGGTAAAATGTACGACGTGGAAGCGTGTATGCAGTACCCGCTAGAGACGGAGATCAGTCCAAGCAAAGCGATCGCCGCAATGCACTTGCCCATCTTGGAAAATCCTCTTGCTGATCAACCCATTGAGAGGGGTGTCATAGAGGAAATCTTGCACAAAATTCAATCGTGCAATCCCCTCGAAGCCCAAGAAATTTTAAGAAAAGAGCAGGTGGAAATCGCCGACCTTGCTGCGGAGTCCCTGACAGCTACTCAAGAAGACATCGATGTGCCCCCCGAAACCGTCGGGGAGTCGTGCGGGTGGGACCATGGGGGGTGCCGAGTGAAGGTGAGGGCTTCCCAGCCATCTGCAGACAGACGTTTTACAACCATTGCATTAGACGCCGCAGATCCACAGGCTACCAGGCTTCTATCTGAGGCCCAAGTAGCCGATTTTGGAACCCGAATCGAACGATTGCGCGCTTGCCTTGCTTTAGCGCTAGCTAACCAAACCCCTCTTACGTGTGTGGACATGGTAAAAGCCGTCGATCTACTCTACGCCGGCCACTATAACGCACTGAAACGTAGGTCAGAGGGAAGCATCTACACAAGGCTTCCTTTAGCCCACGTGGTAGGGGCTGTTTCGCCCTCCACCAGCGGGTGTGTGCTCAGCCCCGATGATGTCGCCCGTATGAGCCCCAGACGAGAAACAAGCACATCCTCGAGGGACGGGACAACCCCAGTCTCGTTCGGAACTGCCGAGGAGTTGCGAGCCTTGCTGGGGGGACCCGTAGGCCCCCGGTTCGCACCCCGTCCGAACGTCTGATAATACATGTTATGTTAAATCTTCTACTCTCCCCACATATCTGGGGTTAAGACCGCCTCCCAGGCCGCCCGCGTGATCGGCCGTCCATTTTCCTGGATCGGCTGCCCCTTCAACTGGAGGTAGGCTTCAAAGCGAGCCCGCGTACAGTAGTGGAGATAGAAACGACGAGTGGCCTCATCTTCCCCATCTACATCGACGTGGCGCTTAAACTGCCCATAATCCAATCTCTGCGCATCGGCGTACCTTTTGAGCTCGAAATTGCGGAAGACCCGGAAATGCTCTCCCACTCGCCGTGCGGTATTAGCCGTTGCCTGGATGTCGACACGAAACTCCTCATCATTGTGCTCGTTGAGGATCGTCGCTGCAAAGTTTCCAAAATTAGTAAGACGAACATTGTAGCAGAAAGCACCCCGAACAAAGGCATCCCTGAAAAATTCGAGCAATTTACGATTGTCTCTTGCTAGCTGATAGGTCGTTGCCAAGGTATTCGATGTATCGTATACCATTTCGCCTCTCCATTCACCTTCGGGATGCGCGTAGAGCTTACTTAGATCATTCGCGAATTCAACCGCCGGGTTATGCAGGACTTCCCTATTGCCATTATCTAATCTCCGAATGAGCGCGTCATTGTCTGGGTTTACTAGCTCCTGAAACGAAATAATGGACTTAATAACAAGCGGGAATTGTTCCTCGCCGTAATAACCACTATCTGCAACGGAGTAAGAATTCAAGTCGTTGGAAAATCTAGCTCCGCCTAGCTGATCTTTGAAGCGCAAAGCATCTTGAGCGATGGCGTAGTAGGGCTGATTGGGATTTAGTTTAGGCTGCCTATCTTTAGCCCAAGCTATGGCCCATCTTCCTATTCGCTCTTTTCCATCGGGGAACGCATCGATTAATTCAAGGAAGTGTCTGGCGGTCATTTGTTTAGAGATCTGGACCTGACGCACCTCTCCATTATTGCGAAGAATAGCTCTGAGCGGCTCCAGGTCCACTGGCCTATCAACCAGTTCAACGTGAACCTGATCGACTTGATTAAGCCCTCGATTGTTGATGCGATTGAGGTGGAAGTCGTGTATATACAACATATTGCGCCTCAGCCGCTCCTCGGCCTCTCTTCTATAACGCGCACCATCCCATACGGGACGGTTACGAATTGGGTTGAGGTCAACCTGGACCGGCCTGAGGGGGGCAAGGTAGTCTTCTCTGCGGTCAATAAAGTAACCTCTAACCGTTTGTACACAATCGTAAACGGTGTTTACCACTGCGGCCGCAAGAAGGGAAAAAATTCTAATTACAGCGGCAGCGACGGCCTTAACGATGCGGAAAAGCTCAGCGCAACAAGGCCGTAGCGACTGAATGACCGGCGCCACACAATTTGGAATACAATCGACTCGGTTCATCATACCCTCTTCAAGCGGCAGGAGCCCTTTGTTGTTGTGGTGGGACTGGATCGGCTGGCGGCTGTCTCACGGGTTCTCTAGCGTGAGCAAGACAGCACAGAAAAGGTCTCAAAAAGTTGACGACGATTCGCATGCAGTCTCTGAAAATATTTGCAATCCTTTGCAATATGACCGTGCAAGATGGCGCAGGCTCGTTGTCATCTACAGGTTGTGCTGGAGCTGCTGCGGGCGCCTGCAGCAGCGCCTCTACTGCAACCAAGAAACGGAAGCACTGGGCGCTAAGATTAGCCGGCAGCTCTCGGACTATTTGCAATAGCTCGTCGCGATTGACTTGCGGAAGAGCCGCCATTAAGCGGGGCATTTGCGCAAGGACGTCCTCTGGAGGAGCAAGTGCAGGTTGTGGGTTCTCCGCTTCCACTCGCTGGGCGGGCGCCGGCGCCGGATTTGCGACTGGCGCTACTTGAGGCTGAGCGGCTGGAGCCGCAAAACCTGGACCGGCGAGCGCTCGGCCGAGCGCAGGTCCTGCTGCAGCGAGGAGTCCTGGCAGTGCAGGCCCGATTAGCGCGAGGAGTTGTGGAGGGACCCCCAACGGATTCCCGGGCGCTTGTTGAGCCGCTGCTGGTGCAAGAAGTTGGGCTCGCGCTTCTGGAGCCATTTGTTGGAAAGCTTGCAGGAGGGCTTGTGCTTGAGCTTGAACATCTGCCACCTGAGGAGGCTGAGCGGCAAGAGGGGGCCGCTCGGGGGCGGGGGCAGGTCGTTGAAGAGGAACTGCCCTTACAGGCAGCAAAGCGACTCCACGTCTGTTCTCCATCGCTTGCCGAACTCTGGCAATCTCTTGATAAATTTGGTCGACAGTCCCTCTGGTGGCAGGTGACGCAAGAGCGCGAGCCTCTTCGGCGAGATTGTTGATGACATCATCATTTTCGGGAGGGTGTTGAACTAGGTGTCGAACTCTGTTGAGAAGGGCTGTTGCTGCTGTCATACGTACCTCAAATTTTTTATGGAGGTACTACTTTCCACCTAATCACTATTTTTTTTCACTAAAATTCATTTAAGTTTTTCATTTTTCTGTGCGACCCGCTATATTGGACCGGAAAATTCGGAGTGTTTTATGCGGATCATCCATTCAATGGGACATGTAGTTGGCGGAACATTGTTGATAGCCGGTACAACAATCGGCGTCGGAATGCTCGCCCTTCCCGTCGCAACGGGACCTGGAGGCTTCTTCCCCTCCATGGCCATCTACTTGGTCTGCTGGGCTTTTATGCTCTGCACAGGACTCTTGCTGGTGGAGATCAGCCTTTGGATGCCCAAAGATACGAGCTTTATCTCAATGGCAGAAAAACTCTTGGGCCCCGTGGGGCGCAATATCTTCTGGGTGGTCTACCTCTTCCTCTTCGTGACCGTCATGATCGCCCACGCAGCTGGCGGTGGAGCTGTCCTCCTCGATATCACAGGCTGGGGCATCCCCGATTGGGCTGCGATTCTGATCTATTCGTCTGTCCTGGCGCCCGTCGTCTATTTGGGGGCTCGCTCAGTCGATCGCCTCAATATGTTCCTGATCAGTGGCGTCATCATTTGCTACGTCGCATTCATTGCCGTTTCCATTGGCCTGGTCAACTTTAGCCTTATCAGCTACTCCAACTGGGGCAAGGCCTGGGTCGCCCTACCGATCCTCTTTACGTCCTTCACCTATCAGGTGATCATCCCCACTCTTATGACCTACATGGAGAGAAATGTCAAAAAGGTGCGCCTTGCGATCCTGTTTGGCTCCTCCATTCCACTTGCGATCTATCTCATCTGGGAGTTTGTCATTTTGGGCATCGTCCCAACGGATGGTCTCATCGAAGCTGGCAAGCTGGGGCAAAGCGCTATTGGCCCTCTGAGGGAGCTCGTCCCCCACGTCCACCAGATTGGGAAGTACTTTGCCTTTTTCTCCCTCACCACTTCCTTTATTCCTTTAGCCCTCTCTTTCTTCGACTTTTTGGCAGACGGCTTTAAATGGAAAAAGAAGGGAACGAGGCGGATCATCCTTTGTGCAGCCGTCTTTGGCGTGCCAATGATCATCGCGATTGCCTATCCTGGCATTTTCCTCATCGCTCTTGGTTATGCGGGCGGCATTAGCTGTGCTTTCCTCTTTGGACTCATGCCTCCGGTTCTAGCGTGGGTGGGTAGATACATTAAGGGCTATCCCAAAGAAGACCGGCAGTTGCCAGGCGGTAAATGGGCCTTGATTGGCCTCATGGTCTTTGCTTTCCTGATTTTGATTGAGGAAGTCGTTCAACAGATCGTTTAAACAGAGGTCTAAATATATGGCAAAAAATCCCGATCTGCTCAAGTTTTTAGAATCGCGAGGAGATGTCGTGGAAAACCTCGAAGCGATTCAGTTGAGTCTTTCCCGTTGTATTGATGAGGGGATGATCGATCTGGAAGACGCCTACTACAATGAGATTCTATCTCTTATTGATGAGGCGACGATTTCCAAAGGTTGGGATGAGTTGATGGAGGTTGTGACCAAGGCGAAAACGTTAGAGATCGACGTCGCCAGCTGGCTTGCGAGCCATGGCCGCACCAGCATCTCGCTCCCCTGGCCCCGGCGCCCTGCATAATTCAACGCAAAGGGCAATTATTAGCGGTGTTGTAAGCCGGTGCTACTGTGCGCACTTATGGCCCCCTGTTAAACACAAAGACACAAAGACGCAGAGGAAAAATATATAACCTTCTTTGTGTCTTTGTGTCTTTGTGTTTAAAAGAGTCAGGTACCCTTGTGGGGGCATACCCGCAAGCCCCCATAATTTATTATCCTCTGTGTTTTTCTGTCTGCTTAGCGCGGAGGGCTAAGAGCGCAGCAGTGGCCTGGGCGACGTTGAGCGATTCGATTTTGCCAGCCATCGGAAGATAGATCGACCGGTCCGCCTTCTTCCGAAGAAGCGGCTGGATCCCCTCCCCTTCCGATCCGACGATCAGAACGGTCTTTGGCGCGTAAGTGAAGGTAAAGGCCGATTCCGACGAAGGATCAAGTAGAGCGGCTACCACCTCAAATCCCTCATCCTTAAACTGATCCACCGCCGTGGCGAGGTTGGATATCCGGATCAGAGGCATGATCTCGCTAGCTCCGCAGCTCGATTTTGCGGCAACGGGGGTGAGGTCGGCGCCCCGATTCTTCGACCAGGCCACCGCCGATGCGCCAAAACACTCGGCGCTCCGAATGAGGGCGCCAAAATTCTGCGGGTCAAAGATCTGATCCAGCATCAAGACAAAGGCCTTCTCCTCATCCCTTTCGAGAAAGGCAGAGACATCCAAGTAGGTGCGATCTTTGATGTGGGCGACGAGCAGCTGATGGGAGTCAGACCCGACCATTTTGGTGAGTTGATCGGCCGAGACGATGGAGATGGGAATGCGCCTCTTTTCACACTCGGCGAGGAGCTCCGATTTTTTGGATTGCACTGTGTAGATGCGCAAGAGTTTGTCGGGAGCGTAACGGATCACTTCCCGAATCGCATGGGTGCCCATGATCAGCTGATCTTTGTTCATTAGAGCTCCCTCGCGATGGCAAGCCAACAGGAAAAAGGGGTCCAGCGCAGCTTGAATTTCTGCTCCAGGTCACTCCCCTCGGTCTGCCGAATGCGCGCATCGACAACGCGCGTTGTAAAATAGTTGATCTGCCCGCCAACCCCAATCCGAAAACGGCGAGGGAGCAGCCAGTCCATTTGGGCCCATCCCGTCTGACCGGGATTGCCGCCCGAATGGGTCTTCAAGGAGCGAAAAGAGGTGTCGCCCACAAATTTCGTGTGGACGTTGTTGGTGAGGAGATTGTAGGCGTAGCCGACGTTGAAGACCATCCCTCCCCCCGGCTCAACAGTAAATCCCGCCCCAAAGAGAAAGCCGTTCCAAAGGAGGCGGAAATCGCGCGGCTGTAACCTCTCGGCGTGGACAGAGTAACCGATTAGAGGGGTTAAGAGGACTTTGTAGGTGCGATCTGCAGTGAGATTGACCGCGTAACCAAAATAGCCCGTCCCATCCGCCGTCCAGCCATTGGTACCGAAGCGAAGATTCGGCTGTCCCGGGTTTTTCTCAAAGAGAGTCCCCTGCCCGAAGGTGCCGTAGGCGCCGCGAAGGAAAAAGGAGAGATCGCGGTGGATCACCTTGAAGGTGAGCCCATTTTCCCAGTACTCGATATCGCGATAGAGCTCGCTATAGGTGAGCGCTCCCCCCTCCCCTGCCTCCTGCAAATGCCAATGGACCCGGTCGTTCCGGTACCCGGAGAAGACCTCGAGGCGGAGCGGCTCATTCACAGTAGCGAGGAGTGCAGAGGCGAAGAAGAGAGGGAGGAGATATTTCATAAAGGGCTTGGCGCCGTCCGTTTAGACCAATAATCGGGGCCATAATCGTAACAAAGTTGGGTTCCTTTAGCAATAGCTCCTTTTGCGTAGAGAACGACGTGGCTGACGTTGTTGAAAGTGGCCAGCGACGAGTTGAGATTGGGCGTTTCGCTGTGGTTGATATAGCGGCCGAGGCCTCCCTGATCTAAGGCGTCGATCGTGTAAGGACACCGAAACCCTTGGGCCACCACATATTCAAAACAGTAGGCGTTCTTATCGTCCCCCTTTCTCCGTTTGCGCACCTGGCCCGTATACTCGGCGATGAATTGCATGTCTCTAAAGTCGCGTAAGGCAAACACGCCCCAGCCCATCATCGGATCGATCCATCGAATCGCCACATCGGGAACAAAGCAGTTGGAGATCTCTTTTTGAAAATATTTCCCAAGCCACATCTGTTCGAGCGTCATCTCCCCTTTTTTGTGGAGTTTTGAAGCGCTTTTGACAATATCGGCCAAAACGGGAGGATCCTCAAACTCGAGTTTGGGGATCCATTTCGCTCCGGTGAGTTTTTCAAACTCATGCAGCGTCAGTTCACACCCCTCTTTTTCTATTAAGAGCACGCGTTATCACCCAAAACTTTAGGAGGGCAAGAGAACTCTTTCCAGAAGAGAGGGCCATAATCGAAAGTGAGTTGTCCCCCTTCTCGAATCTCTCTGAGCGCAATGAAGATCATTCGGGGGATTCCCCGCCAATAGATCGATTGAACCCCCAAGTTGGGCTCAAAGCTGTGGTTGATGAAGCGGGTGAAGTTCCCTTTTTGTTCCGCATCGACGCAGAAGTTCTTCCTCCCCTCCCACATGGAATAACGGAGACAGTGCCGTTTACTTTTGAGCTGTTTCGGTTTGCGCTCTTGAATGATACCTGTGTACTCTCCCACGAAAGCGCAAGGGGCAATTTTCTTATCGGCAAAGACACCATAGCCCACCTCTTCATCGACCAGGCGGATCGAAATAGGGGGATGGGTTCCTTTGCATATCTCCTTGTCGAAATAGATCCCCATCCAGATCTTTTCTGCAGAGATCTTATCCCCCGCCTTCGCCTTGGCTGTTTGGGCCAAAACCTGCTCGAGCCCCTCTCGTGTCTCAAAAATCGGGTAAGGGAGGTACTCGAATGCGCCCAGTTGAGGGAGATCGGGGAAAGCCGCCACCTCAGAGAGGGGCTGTAAGAGGCGTAGACACTCCTTCCGGTCGAGGAATTGGGCCAATTCGATCGCACTGAGGCCATAGCTATCCCGCTTCATTTTCAACGACACATCCCGTTTTAAAACCTGCACCACATCGAGGCGGTTATCGAGGACCGCCAAATGGAGAAGCGTTCTCCCATTTTGGGTTGCCATTAAACGGGATACGGCCATAGGATCGCCCACCTTTTGAAGGAAAGTGGCCCAATCTAGCCTGTTTTCATTTAAGCGGTTGAGCCAGTTTTGGTTTCGACGATCTTTGCCATCGTCAAAGCAAAACGAACTCATCTTGAGGCGCGGGAATGTCTGTTGCAAGAACCACCTCGGTGCTAAATTTCACGAAGAGAAATCTTATTAGCACTTTGGATAAAGTTCCACAAGGACTTTTCGTATCTTCAAGTAAAAATTTTATTTTGATTTTTGTCTGCGGCGGAATTGCCGATAAGAGGATGGGAAGCGGATGGCGAGCGGATATTGGGACTTGGACTTAACACCGATGGTGGGTTGATAGACAAACCCGTAGCCAAGGCCTCTCGTCATGTCTAAAATAGTCGCTGGTTTCGATGACTGCGCCATACTCACTCCTTATTGGCTGAGGAAAGTATACTCAATCTAGAGTCTAATTTCAAGAAAAATAATGACTATTAACCCCCGCAAATGGTATCCCAATATGTATGGTAAAGTTCCCGATGAAGTTTGAAGTCCGAGCGGCAGCCCCTGCTGGGACACATACGCAGTGGACGGCTCAAAACGAGCTCCTTCCCCCCATTCCTTGCGCTATCCCTCCCGAATTTATGGGACCTGGGGAAGGGTACTCTCCCGAAGATCTCTTTGCCATGGCCCTTTTGAACTGTCTGATAGCCACCTTCAAGGTCTATTGCGAGATGGCGAAGGTCACCTTTCAGGAGATCCAAGGGAGGGCGACCATTACCCTGGACAAACAGGCGGGCCAATCGAGCCTAGCCATGACCCAAGCCGATATTTTTCTCGACGTTTCTGGCGCCTCCGACCAGGGTCGGGTTCGGAAACTTCTCGACAATGCCGTTAAGGATTGTGCGGTCAGCAATTCGATCAAAACCGGCAAAACTTTTCACATAAATGTCTCGTAAAAAATAGGCCCCATTCCGTAGAATGGCTAACTTATGAGACGCTTGATTGGATTGATTTTTATGTTTGGTGTTCTGCTTGCGGGTGAAACTGCTGCCATGGGTCGCTTAGAGAAACCGCTCGTGGTGATCCTGTTGGGTCCTCCTGGAGCCGGCAAAGGAACTCACGCGGCTCCTCTGAGCCAACACCTTGGACTCCCCCATGTTTCTACGGGCGATCTCTTCCGTGAAAACATCCGCAACAACACGCTGCTCGGTCAAAAGGCGAAGAGTTTTATGGATAAGGGGAACCTGGTTCCCGATGAGCTTGTCCTCGATATGCTTTTCCAGCGCACCGGCAAATCCGACTGTAAAGGCGGTTATATTCTCGATGGTTTTCCCCGCACTCTCACGCAGGCGCAAGAGTTAGACAAGCGGCTGCGCACTCAAAATCGGGTGGTTGTGCTTAACTTCAAACTCTCCGACCCGGTCATTATCGAGCGGATTTCGGGCCGGATTGCGTGCAAAGATTGCGGCAGGCCCTACCACAAGAAGTATGATCCCCCCAAAGTGGAAATGACCTGCGATTCTTGCAAGGGGCAACTCTATCAGCGCGACGATGACAAAGAGGAAATTATCCGGAAACGCCTCGCGGTCTACCGCGTGCAAACGGAGCCGTTGATCGCCTACTACACAGCGCAGAAAGGCGTGCTTCGGGAGATCGACAGCGAGAAGGAAAAAGAGCTCGTCTTCCACGAAGTTCTCGAAGCCCTCCCCTTCCAAGTCGCCACTCAATAACTGCGTTAAAATTTAACCACCGAGAACACCGAGATACACCGAGGCGGGGCACCTCTTTTATAATTTCTCGGTGCTCTCGGTGTCCTTGGTGGTTGTTAAATTGATGCCTGCGGGATACGTCTCGATCTGATCTTGCGTTTTCCAGTGTTCTAACACCGGTGTGAGGAGTCGCCATGCGGCGAGCTGTTCCTCATTTTGAACGAAGGAACTCCGGTCCCCTCGCATGCAATCGTAGATGAGCTTCTGATACGCCTCGCTGAAAGGGAACGGCTCGAAGCGCATTTCTGGCTCCCCTTTCAGGAACACGGCTGGTTTGGGCTGGATGCGGATGTGTAGTTCCTTGCCCGATTTAAACGAGACGACGATTTCCGTCTTCTGCTCAGCCAACCGCTTCCCAGCCTTAATCTCAAAAGGGACTCCCCTCCACCGCTCGTTGTCGATTGTGATCTTTGCCGCTACATACGTCTCGACCTTCGAATTCTTCGGAACGCCCTTCTCCTCCACGTAGCCCACGACATTGGATCCCTGGATCACACCGGGACCGTACTGAGCCCTCACCACCTCGCTTGGCACCAGTCGCATCGCCTTCATCACCTCAATTTTCGCCTCGGGGATCCCCTCCTCCGGCCTCTCCATTGCGACCAAGGAGAGCATCTGCATCACGTGATTCTGCACCACATCGCGCAACAAGCCCGTCTCTTCCCAAAATTGCCCCCGTGTGCCTATGCCGATCTCCTCGCTCAACACGATCTCGACATGGTCGATGTGCTCTCTATTCCACACCGGTTCCAGCTCTCCGCTCTGCCGTAACGCGACCAAGTTTCTCAACCCCTCTTTGCCCAAATAGTGGTCGACCAGGTAGATTTGCTCCTCATCCAAATGACGCGCAATACTCTCCTGCAACGCCATCGCCGATTTCAGATCGTGTCCAAAAGGTTTCTCAATCACCACTCGCGAACCCTCGAGCAAATTGTGGTGAGCCAACCTCTCTACAATCTTTGCAAAGTAGCTCGGCTGCGTAGCTAGAAAATAGATCCGGTCGCTCTTCGCTCCAAAGCCCTTTTCGATCCTCCCGATCAATTTCTCCAATCGATCATATCCCTCATCTTCGTCGAATTGGGCCTGATTGTAGTAAATCTCACGTCCAACCTGCTTTCTGAATTCAGCCTCGGTCTTTCGAGCCACCCCTACCACGGCAAACTGCTCCGGAAGCCTCCCCTGCTCTCCCAACTGATCGATGGCAGGCAGGATCTTTTTGGCCGTTAAATCCCCTGTCGCCCCGAAAACCACCAGAACGACCGGACGCTCCCCCCTACTGCAGGAAACGGCCGTTAGAGCCATCAAAACCGCGAGAATGAAATAGATGATTTTCTTCATAATTGCCTAAATAATAACAGTTTCAGCCAATCCGTCCAAGCAATACCTAAACCACTAAACCTAAGCCACTTAATAAATCGATTTAAAAGTTTTGCTTAACAATTCATTTTATGGTATAATTAACAACGTAATAATATATAATTAAGGAGTTCTAAATGGAAATCAATGCAACATCAAATATCAGTGCGATCATTGCCCAATTGAATGCCTCTCAATCTACTAACTATACATTGGATCAGCAGTTACAGGCGCTTGAGCAGGAAACTGAGGAAGGGATTGCTTTCTTTAAAGCGGAAGGCAATACGACGAAGGCATCCGAAGCTGAGACAATTCTGGCAAAGATTCAAGCAATAAAAACTAACTACGATGGAGGCACCCTAAGCGCTAAAGATGCCACTTCGCAGATGAATACTGAAATTCAAGCCCTTAAAGCCTTAGGGAACTAATTAAGCAGTGTGGGAGTCACATTTCAGTGCCGCTTTCGTAACGTACTCGGGAGCCCAACTTGAGGCGACAGAGGCAGCAACAGTTCAGGGGGCCGCATACTATTTGGGCAAGGATTTTATGGACAGATCCGGCCAGGGCGCCGCACCCATTCTGTGGGCAACAGATACTATTGACATCTGTAGTACAGACATCAATGGACCGGCAACACTCCCACCCTGATCCCACTTCTGCGGGGAACACCTGCCTAAATGCGACTCCTCCTAAAACTCTGCTAACTCGGCCACACACACCTTGATCCACCACCATGACTTGTGGAGTAGGCGGCACAGGAGTGTCGCTTGAACTTCTGCTAACCAGATATTCATTTCGGCGCACCCAACCATCAGCCATCCTATCGATAAGGTCTGGCCGTGCAGCAGTCAGCTGCGGCGGTGAAAAAGTTCGTGAATCAACTCTTGAAAAGGTTGCCATAAACTCTCCTTTCATTGAAAAAACGGAGCGATTATAGCCCAAAACTATTTTTCTAACACGATTTTTCATCCCATGCGTCTCCTTTGCGTCTTGGCGCCTCTGCGTCTTTGCGTTGAATGGTCTGATGCTTGCGATTATTCAGCAAAAAGTCTACACAAAGAACATGGGACGAATCGTTCTTTTCTTGCTGGCGTCGAGTATCGCGATAGCTCAAACGCCCTCTGAATCGCTGAAGCGATTGCTCGAAGGGAATCAACGCTACGTAAACGACCAATTGACCCATCCGAATCACTCTTCCGACCGGAGAGAGGAGATCTCTGCAGGGCAGAAGCCCTTTGCGACCATTCTCGGCTGTTCCGATTCGAGAGTAGCCCCCGAGATTATTTTTGATCAGGGCCTCGGGGATCTTTTTATCGTGCGGGATGCGGGGAATATCGCCGGTCCGATCGAACTCAATAGCATCGATTACTCTGTGAAGTACTTGGGCTCATCCCTTGTCGTTGTGATGGGGCACGAGTCGTGCGGCGCAGTGACCGCTGTCGTGCAGGGGACGACCGCAGACATTGAAGCCGTGGCTAAGATCATCAGACCTGCGGTGAAGGGGATCACAAACCCTGAAATGGCGATCAAGGCCAATGTGAAGGCCGTGGTTGCTGAGCTTAGAAAGAATAAAATCATCAGCCAGTGGATCAAAGAGGGAAAAATCGATTGCATTGGGGCCTATTATCACCTCGGTTCTGGCGAAGTGGAACTACTGAAATAAGAGCCACCCAGAACCTATCCTACTTAAATATAAGTATTTAATTTACGCAGCAACAATTTTGTATACTAATTTTTTTAAAACTAAGCCTTTTAATCGTTTTAATGGTAAAATATACTGCAAAACGAACCAAAGGACTGTGTTTTATGGTATCTTCTGTAGCTAGTTCTGTATCTAGGTCTGTATCTAGTATGGATGATGGATCCGTTGCTCCCCCTCAACAAACTTCCGAGCGATTTTATCCTATAGCACTTGATCCTTCATTGTTGTGCTCGCCGGAGTGCTTTTTAACGAGATGGAGACCTACCTACCTCTCGCCGGGAGGCGTCGCTGAGATAAGGTTTGGCGCACAAGCTGTCCGCCAAGGTGCGAGAAGCGATATAAGACTTAATCCCGCGGCTTCCCGCGAAGCAGAAGAGTTCCGTCGAAACAACCCTGACGACTACGAGATCATGCCCGCTGAAGTTCGAGCAGCGCGGGCTGCATTCCGATCATTCGAATTCGACGTGGCCCCCCCAGGTGGAGATGTCCCAGTTAGTCGCGGAATGGAAACAGATCTCCAAGGCGATGTCGACAATGATCCGCTCGATGATTACTTTCGCAGACTAGCTCCCGAAGCCGA
>DATIIR010000048.1:0-4398 GCA_035479435.1 Chlamydiales bacterium | reverse complement strand
ACCTTCGCATTACGAATGCGCTGCTCTACCAACTGAGCTATTCAGGCAAAGGTCTGTAAGGATAAGCTAGGTGTGATTTTCCCCTCAATGATTTTTCAGGATTTTTGGTATAGTCTAGGGCATGTTCGATGGAAAAAGAATTGGCGCCGTGCTGCTGTTGGGAGGCGAAGGCCTCCGTTTCGGGAACAGCACGCCTAAACAATTTCATATGCTGGGAGAGAAAAGAGTCTTCCAACACGCTCTCGATACGTTAGTGGAAGTGGGCCTTTTCGACGAGATCGTAGCGGTGTGTCATAAGGATTGGATGCATTTGGTTGCGGGCAGGGCCGTCCCCGGAGGGAAAACAAGGCAAGCATCGGTCTATTGCGGCCTGAAGGGGTTTGAACGGGACGTCGATGTGGTCCTGGTCCACGATGGGGTGAGGCCGTTTGTCAGCGAGCGGATCGTGAGGGACAATGTGGTGGGGGCGATCGAATGGGGCGCGGTGGATACGTGCGTGCCGTCCGCCGATACGATCGTCCAGGTGAGCGAGGGGCAGATTGCGGCCATCCCCAAACGGGAGGGGTTCTGGCGCGGCCAGACCCCCCAGACGTTCAGAACGGACTGGATCGTGGAGGCGCACGAGAGGGCGATCCGCGATGGGGTCGTCAACGCCAGCGACGACTGCCAACTGGTTTTGCGGATGGGGCGAGGCGTCCGGATCGTGATGGGCGACGAACGCAATATCAAGATCACCTCCGAATGCGACCTGGCCATCGCCCAACATTTATACTTCAGCGCAACCTTGAAAAAATAATTTTTTTACCTTAGTGTTGTTTTAATACTGAGGAAATTGCGTATGAGAAAGATTGTTTTTGTTTGCGTGGTCGCGATGCGTCTCGCATGGGCAGATGGTACTGAGCAGCCGTGCTACGAGAATGGAGAACAGAAAGAGTACTACCCTTCCGGCCAAATCAAAATCAGCACCCACTTCAAAGACGAAAAACGGGATGGGATGCACGAAGAGTGGTACGAAAATGGGGTCCTGTCACTCCGCGTCTCCTTTTCTGAAGGGCTCAGAGATGGCCAGACTGGCGAATGGTACGAAGATGGCACCGCCAAACTCGATGGCTATTTCCAACTCGATCAACCCGATGGAGTCCAGAGCGAATGGTACGAAAATGGGCAGCTAAAGAGACGCTCCGAGTTTTGTCTTGGCGAAAAGCAGGGCTGGCAGCGCGAATGGAGCGATGCAGGGGATCTCCTCTCCGAAGCGCTCTACGAAAAAGATCGGATCCAGGGAACGGTCACCACGTGGTGGAGCAAAGACCAAATCAAAACCCGCTTTGTATTCGCAGATGGGAAAAAAGAGGGGATCCACCAATGGTACCATCCGAATGGCGCTCGCGAAAAACTCGCGGTGTACAAAAATGATCTGTTGGATGGAGAGCTCCTCACCTGGTACGAGGACGGCTCCATGCAGTCCATCCAGAGTTACTGCCAGGGAACCCCCGTTGGAGAGCATTTTGCCTTCTTCCCCAAAACCGATCCGACACAAACCGACCTAGATCGCCTAGCTCACGTGGTCTGCTACGATGAGGCGGGAAGACTCCACGGCACAGAACGAAATTACTTCACAAACGGGAACATCCAGTCGCTACTCTCTTATAACCATGGACTTATGGACAATGTAAAGCGGCTTTACAATCAAAATGGGGAATTGATCGAGGAGGCGACCTACGTCCAAGGTGAGTTAAATGGGCCCTATTACGCCAAGTCTGCTGATGGGAGGGAAGTGTTTAGCCACTACCGCGACCATTTGCTTGACGGACTTGTGGTGGAATATTCTGAGGGCGTGAAGATGAGCGAGACGCCCTATATGCAAGGGAAGAAAGAGGGGCTGGCGAAGCATTTCGGACCCGATGGGGAAATCACCCTGACGATCGCCTTCGTGGCTGACGAGCCCTGCCCAGAGACATGGGACAACTCTTTTACTGTCTCCAACTGCGAGATCAACGAAGAGCCCTAGCCTTCAGCAAGCGAAGCGTTATTCTCGTTCACACTATTCTCTTCCCATGCAAAATACTTTTCTTTACACTGACCAAGTCAAAAAGGGGTCTATATGTCATATGGAATATTCAGCGCGATGAGAAGCCTTGTGTTTATAGGGACGTTTCTTATTGCTGTTCTCCTTCTTGTACCTCAAGCAGTAAAATTTTGGCGTCTTTGGAAGGAGACTGGAAAACCTATCCATCTGTCTAGTGCCGTTGGAGCTGGTGTCATTGCGTTTTTCTTTCTAGCTGCCGATTTTCTTGGCTTTATGATGGCAGCAGCAGGAGGCTTCCGTGGGTAAATATCTCTACATTTTTTTCCTAGTCATAAATGTCACAACCTTATCTGCTAGATGCTCTGAAGTGCCTGCTGCCATAAAAAATGCGTACGCCTCAAACATGCACCACGCATTTGTATTACAATCGTTGGGCAAATCAACAGCAGCCTATGCTCAATTCCAATCGGCATATGAAGAGGCTAAAAAAGCTGGGGAAAGTATCAAAAGACTAATTGCAGTTGAACAATTATTCATATGGTATCGAATGTATGGTTCTTCTCTAAATTTATTTTCAGAAAAACCTACAGGCAATGACCGAATTGTTGGAGAATATAGACCAAAATTAAAATCTTCGAACACTCATGCACCGTTCAAATCTGAGTGGGGAAAGACACCTGAACAAGCAGCACAAATGCGTGAATTTATGCTTGGCGTAGCAGAGATCATTTCAGGGATTTTTTGTGCTGTGATAGGCACAGGGTTTGGAATCCCTGTTGCTTATGTAACGTTGGGAGATGGGGCTTTTCGAATGTTTTCCGCGCTTAACAATATTTGGGCCGGACATCAAGCAATCCTAGCATTAAGGAATTGGGAACAGACTTCCTTAAAAGCCGCCGAGAAAGAATAGTCGTTTGGATAATGAGGAGCCTTGCACCGTCTCCAACTGTGAAATCCACGAGACGGCCGGAGCTTCTCCGGAGAACCTCAATAAAGGGGATGTCGAAAAATTCACGCAGTGATAAAATCTCCCCTTGCTTACAGGAGTTCCAGCTATGACCATAACCGCTGTAGATCCGAGGAGATGCGCCCTTTGTTACCGCAGCTTTCGCCCACAGGAAAATCGCGCTAGACTGGCTGTTTGCGGTCATATTTTTCACAACATGTGCCTAACCAATCACCGAACAGGCGATCCCAGCAAATGTCCGGTCTGTTGGTCCGCTCGTGTTCATCAGCCCCATCTTGCACACCCAACTGACGAGGAGGTGGAAGCGTTAGTGGCTCCAGATCCGATAGAATGGACGGTCTTGCAGGTGCTTTATGCAGCACAATGGGGATTCTCAATTGTTCGTTAAAGGGGCTACTACCTACGATGAGATGCATTCTCCTGTTGGGAAATTAACCCTCGTCAGTTCGCCAAAGGGGCTCCACGCGATCTTGTGGGACCATCCAAAGTATGAGAAAATCATCCGCAATCTCACTTTATCTGAGCATGACAAGATTCTCGTACAAACTAAAAAACAGTTGAATGAATATTTCCAGGGCAAGAGGAAGGCGTTCGATCTGCCTCTCGTAATCAATGGAACCGATTTCCAAATCCAGGCCTGGGATCAATTGCTTAAAATACCTTATGGGACAACTATTTCGTATGGCGAGCAAGCGGAGAGAATGGGCAATAAGAATAAGGCGCGGGCCGTCGGAATGGCCAATGGCCTAAATCCCATTTCGATCGTCGTCCCTTGCCACCGCGTAGTGGGAAGCAATGGCCATCTAGTGGGCTTTGGTGGGGGCCTCGATAAAAAAGCCTACCTGCTGCGGTTGGAACAGGCCGACGGTTTGTGCGTAAAGCATTAAAATCTAACCACCGAGAACACCGAGAGCACCGAGAAATTATGAAGATGCTCTACCACGGTGTTATTTTTTGAATCACAATAAAATAATAACTTATATCGAACAATTAATTTAGCAATTCTTAATAATACAATCAAATGGTATTATCCTGCCGTATTAACAAAAGGTAATTATACCATGACAATTACATCTTTAAGAACAGAGTTTTCATCTCGTCTTTCTCAAACTACAGCTAATGCAAGTTTTAGCGGCAGAGCAGACGATTACGCCGATTTACTTGAGTACTACTGTGTGCAGGGCATTGTCGACATGCGCGCAGAGATCCTGGCCAACGCCTCTATTTCTGAAGAGGAGAAGGCTCTCGTGGAGAAACTCACCCTTGCGCTCGTCAACGACGACGTGACGGTTGGCACGAAAGAAGTGGAAGAGATCCATCAGATGGTCGACCAGCTTTTGGCCAATTGCGACGAAAACCACCCTTATGCCTATTATTACCATTATTTGAAGGGGATGGTTGTTGG
>DATIIR010000047.1:0-16526 GCA_035479435.1 Chlamydiales bacterium | reverse complement strand
CAAGAAAGCGGGCCTTGTTGAGGACGATGGGAAATTCCGCATTGAGGCTGCCTTCCTCGACCACGGCGTGGAGAACATCGGTTACCGCGTCACGGAGCCCGACACGATCAAGTTCAACAAAGAGGCGCTCCAGAAGCTGGGGCTCGACGGCCCCATCGTGCGCAAGTTGGAGAAAGAGGGGAAAGTGTGCATTGCCGACCGGTGGGTTCTTCTCGACGAGGTGAGCCGTCTTCGTCCGGGCGACGCATTTGCCTACGTCGTCGACACGCGTCCCTGCCCGGAAGCGCTAGAACTGGCCCGCGGAGCCAAAGTACTCCTCTGCGAGAGCACCTACCTCGACGAAGAGCGGGACCTTGCCAGAGAGTATAAACACATGACGGCCAAACAGGCGGCCGAGATCGCCCGCGAAGCCGGCGTCCACACGCTCATTCTCACCCACTTTTCAGCCCGCTACCGCGACGTGGAAGCGTTCGGAACCGAGGCGCGGCAGATCTTCCCCAACACCCTCGTCGCCGAAGACCTCAGGCGCTTCCCCTTCCCCCGCTAATCTATTACCTCAGGTTCATGAAGTTAACAAGGTCAACGATGGTAATGATGGAACGATATAACGATAGGGAAAAGGGTTAAAATTTTCTAAAAATCTTATCGTTCAATCGTTATATCGTTACCATCGTTTTTTTCTGTTGTTGCAGAGGACTGTCCTGACTGTTTGCGGATCTTGGCGGCGGCGATGGCGAAAGCGCAGGCGACGTTGATGGAGTTTTTGGCGCCAAAGAGAGGAATCTCAATCAGATAATCGGCCTCTTTCAGCGATTCATTCGAAATACCATACTCCTCGTTGCCGAGAATGAGCGTAAAACTCTCCGGAAAGACGAATTCTTCCAATGGAATGGCCGCATTGCTGGTGTCGAGCGCAATGAGGGGGCGGGGCAGGTGCGCAAGCGCTACGTTTTGAAACGAGGGGACGATCTCGGCTGCGCCCATGGCGGTGCGCCTCACCTTTTCATTGTCGATGAAGGGGGTCTTTTCGGAAAAATAGACCTTGCCGATCCGGAGTGCTTCCGTGGTGCGGAGAATGCTGCCCACGTTGTAGGCCGACCGGATGTGGTCGAGATAGATGGCGATGTTGGGAAAGTCGAGCTTTGCAATGGAGTCGCCGGTGCGCAGCGACGGGAGGAGATTGTGCTCCTTGAGCGAGAGGCCCGCTTGCTGTAGGTGCCAATGGTAGCGATCGGCAAGCGATTTCAGATCGACGTGGACGTAAGGGTTAAAATGCATCCACTCGAGAAACTCTCCATAAGGCCCGAAATCGGTCGATTTTTCTTCGTAGCACTTCCGCAGGAGTTCGGCACATTTTTTGTGCCGTTGTGGCTTGTCGAGTTGAAGGAACTTCCGCTTTGTAAATGTCACTTCGCCGCTAGTTTTTTCTTTTTCTCGAGATACTCTTCCAATGGGCCCGTGTGGATGTGGATACCATCTTCTTCAAAGGCGATGATTTTGGTGGCAAAGCCGTTGATCAGCTCTCTATCGTGGGTAGCGACGATGGAGGTGCCCTTAAAGTCTTGCAGACCCCAAGCGAGGGCCGAGACGGCTTCCAGGTCGAGGTGGTTATTGGGCTCGTCGAGGATCAGGAAATTGGGGGCGGTGAGCATGAGGCCACCGATAATGAGGCGGGCCGACTCTCCGCCGGAGAGATTGTGGAGCGGTTTGAAGGCGTCATCGCCGCCAAAGAGCATCTTGCCGAGGATGCCGCGAGCATCTTGGTCGAAGACAACCTCCTTGCGCGCTTTAAGCCAGTCGAAGGCGGTTTGTTTGCTGTGTTTTTGGAGCACTTCGCCATGATTTTGGGGACAATAGCCAACTTCAACCGAGTGGCCGAGGGTCACTTTGCCGCTGTCGGGGGTGAGGAGGCCAGCGAGGAGCTTGAGAAGGGTGGTCTTCCCTCTGCCGTTATTGCCGATGACGGCGATCCGCTCGCCGCGGTGGATCTCGAAAGTGAAATCGCGGATGACGGGGGCGTCGTAAGCCTTCGAGAGGCTGTCCACTTTGACGACGACCTGACCCGATTGTTTTTCAGGGACGGCAAAGCGGATGTAGGGGCGCTGGATATTCGATTTTTTCAGATCGAGGGGCTGCAGGCGGTCGATCTCGCGGATGCGCGACTGCACTTGGCTTGCGCGCGTTCCCGCACCAAACTTGGCGACGAATTCCTTGAGCTGGGAGATCTTCTTTTCCTTCGCCTTATTTTCATCTTCGGCGCGTGAGCGGACAGCCATTTTCGTCTCAAACATGGCGTCGTAGTTGCCGGGATAGGTGATGATGGTCTCGTAGTCGATATCGGCGATGTGGGTGCAAATGGAGTTGAGGAAGTGGCGGTCATGGCTGACGACGACGAGGGTGCCGTTGTAATTGTGGAGGAAGCCTTCGAGCCAAGAGATCGACTCGAGGTCGAGGTGGTTGGTGGGCTCGTCGAGGAGAAGCGCCTGCGGATTGCCGAAGAGCGCTTGGCAAAGGAGGGCGCGGAACTGCTTATCCGAGGGGATCTCGTGCATTTTTTTCCGATGGAGCTCTTCGGGGATGCCCATGCCGGTGAGGATCACTTCGGCCTCCGATTCGGCCGAGTAGCCCTCTTCATCGGCGATCACTTCTTCGAGCTCGCCGAGGCGCATGCCGATGGCATCGGTCATCTCCTCTTCGTAGAGGCGATCCCTCTCCGTCATCGCATTCCAGAGACGCACATTCCCCATGATGACGGTGTCGATGACGGTACAGTCCCGAAAATCCTCGATCCTCTGCTTGAGGAAGCCCACTTTTTTCGGCAAGGTGACGATTCCGCTGGTTTGGGGTTCGACTCCCATGACGATTTTGAGGAGAGTCGATTTGCCAGAGCCGTTGGGCCCCGTTAAGCCGTAACGGCATCTGTCGTTGAAAGTGAAGGTGACATCCTCAAAAAGGGTCCTGTTACCTACTCGCTTGGAAATATTTTCTAATGTAATCATGAGAGGAAATGGTAGCATAAGGTTATGGACTTTTTCAAGGCTATTGACCAATTTTTATCCCATCTAAATGTGGCGAAAGGGGTCTCTGAGCATACACTTCGGGGGTACCGGCTCGATTTAACCTCTTTTTTGAACTTTGCAAAGGGAGAAGAAATCACCAAACGGACGGTCCGCCGCTACTTGGCCGATCTCTTCGAGAAGAAGGCGAGTACGCAGACGGTCCTCAGGCGCTTGTCGGCTCTGAGGAGTTTCTACCGCCACGCTCTCCGAGAAAAGTGGGTTGCTGAGAGTCCGCTGGAGGAGATCGATAGCCCCAAGAAGGAGAAGAAGCTCCCCGTCTCCATCACCTACGATCAGGTGCAGCACCTCTTCACCCAGCCCGACGTGGCGAGCTACCTGGGCTTTCGCGACCGGGCTATCATGGAACTTTTTTACAGTTCGGGGCTTCGCCTCAGCGAGGTGACGGGGCTGAACCGGCGCGATTTTGACCGCAAAGGGCAGCTGCTGAATATCTATGGGAAGGGGAAGAAGCAGCGGCAGGCCCCCATCACGGAGACAGCGGCCGGTTGGCTGGAGCGCTATCTGACCCATCCCGAGCGGGACGAAAAGGACGCGCAGGCGATCTTTCTCAATCGGTGGGGGAAGAGGTTGAGCCCCCGTTCTGTCGACCGGAACTTCTCCGCCTACCTGAAGGCGAGCGGGCTATCTGAACGGGTGACGCCCCACACGATCCGCCACACCATTGCGACCCACTGGCTGGAAAACGGGATGGATCTCAAGACGATCCAGATGCTTTTGGGGCACACGTCGCTCGCCACCACGACGATCTACACCCACGTCTCCCCGAAGTTAAAGCGAGCCGTCTACGACAAGACCCATCCAAGGGCTTGAGTAGTGAAACGCAATTCTGTAGAATAGTCCTATGTCAAAGAAAATCAGCCTCCTTTCTCTTGTCCTCTTGATCGTGGCGGGGATCGACAGCATCAGAAACTTGCCTGCCACTGCGATCTTCGGTAGCTCGCTGATCTTCTTCTTCCTCTTCTCGGCTATCGTCTTTCTGATTCCAATCTCGCTGATCGCGGCTGAGTTTTCGTCCCGCTATCCGGAACAGGGGGGCGTTTTCCATTGGGTGAGGCACGCTTTTGGCGAGAAGATGGCCCTTGTGGCGATTTGGCTGCAATGGATCAACACGATGGTGTGGTATCCGACGATCCTCTCCTTTATCGCTGGGACCGCGGCCTACCTTTGGGATCCCGCATTGGCGCAGAGAAGAGAATTTCTCGTCGCGGTCATTTTGATTGTTTTTTGGGGGTTGACGCTCCTCAATCTGCGCGGCATCCACGTATCGGCGCGCATCAATTCCATCTGCAGCGTCGTCGGCCTGATCATTCCCATGACTGTTTTGCTCCTTCTCGGCATCACGTGGGTCCTCTTGGGCAAACCGCTGCAAGTCGCCTTTACGGCGGATGCTATTTTGCCCACCCTTGCGGGAGCCCAGAACTGGATTTCCCTCATCGCCATTATGGCCTCTTTTCTCGGGATGGAGCTTGCGGGCGTCCACGTGGGGGACATCGCCAATCCGCAGAGGAATTTCCCCAAAGCGATGGGGTGGTCGGTTCTGGTGCTCCTCTCAACGATGATTTTGGGCGCTCTGTCGATTGCCGTTGTGATTCCGCAAAAGGAGATCCGCCTGGTCGATGGGATCATGCAGACGTTTACCCAGTTTTTCTCCGCCTTTCATATGCCCTGGTTTGTCCCCATTCTGACCGTTTTGATCATTATTGGCAGCGTGGGTGGCATGATCAACTGGCTTATTTCTCCTGCCAAGGGGCTTCTTCAGGCTGCGGAGTATGGCTTTTTGCCCCGCTTTTTCGCCGCGAAAAATGAGCACAACGTCCCCACGCGCCTCTTGATTGCGCAAGCTGTGCTCGTCAGCCTCTTTTGTCTCGCCTTCATCCTCATGCCCTCGATCAACGCCTTCTACTGGTTTCTCACCGACCTGAGCACCGAGCTCTACATGGTCATGTACATCTTGCTCTTTGCCTCGGCGCTCAAGCTCGGCCGTCCCCATGAAGAGGCGAGTTATAAAATCCCTCGAGGAGTGCGTAGAGCTGTCTGTCTCATTGGCCTTTTCGGCTGTATTCTCACGATCTTTGTCGGCTATCTGCCGCCTGAAGGGATCAATGTCGGTGGCGGCATGCGCTACGCCCTCCTCATTGCGAGCGGCAACATCATCCTGATCGCGCCGACACTCCTACTGCTCTACTTTAGAAAAAAGTAGCTCCCTTGGGTGTTGCTAAAATTGAACCACCGAGAACACCGAGATAGGGCACCTTCCAAGCGAGAGGAGCTAGCGCCCCTCTCGCGCTCTCCCGCTAGAGGTGTGAGTTGTTACGGTTCTCTTCGAGCTGTCTCCCTGTTGGCCCTTCGGGTAGCGGATGTGCTGGGACGAGTGCATGGTAGAGTTTGACGTATTCTTTCTGGTTTAAGAGTCTTGATGGGCCTGAACACTCTATCCACGCACGTTTCTCAACATGGGGCCAGGCAAAACTTTTAGGAGTAACAACTTTTAAGTGATCCCGTACAAATTCATCAGTCTTTTGCCAATCATAAAGGCCTCTCTCGGATACGTCAATAGGTCCAGCCTCTATGACGTAATTGATCATGCCAACGTTCCAATATTCATCACCAGGTTTCTGTACATAGAATTTAGTGCCCGCTACTGCGCTCATAAGTTCTCCTTAATTGTAGAAAAAATTCGGGAAGGCGATAAGCCGGATTCTGTCGAGAGCCATCATTCCTCTGGGAGACCCGTTGCCAGATCCCTCAAGCGGTCAGCTTAGGAGTCATCGCGCGGAACACGCTGTCCTGATTTGACCTTGCTTCGGATAGGGTTTACAACGCCCCCGGTTCCCCGGGGAGCGATCGAGTGTAAAACTCGAACTTTTCAACCTAATGGGTATAGTCTCTGTTGCACTTTCCGTTGCCTTGCGGCACCCAGCCGTTAACTGGTATCCATTCCTATGAAGTCCAGACTTTCCTCACCTTTATGGGGTGCGATAGCCTGCCTTCCCGAAAAAGAATTATACACCTGCCGTGCGGCGGCGTCTTCGCTTCGTAGCTACTGCGGTGCCTTCGATCGCCTCGCTCTCTTGCCAATAATGGATGCGAGAGCAGTGTTCGCAGAAAATGAGGCGCTCGCCCTTGCGGACGACGTTCTCATGCTGCGCCGTGAGGGCAATGTGGCAGCCAGAGCAGGTGCGGTTCTCGATCGGCACAACAACGCGATCTTTCTTGTTGTTGAGAAGTCGCTGATAGATGCGCATGACTTCAGGATCGGCCGTCTTGGCGAGCGCGTCACGCGACGTCTTCAGGTCAGAGCCCTCCTGATTGATGAGGCGGATGCTCTCCTTGATCTCATTTTCAAGAGTGCGGCTACTCTCCTCAGATTGGGTGAGCGACTCCTTGATCTTGCCAAGGATCTCCTCTTCGAGGTTCCTCTTGTCGATCAGATCGCTTGTGATCTGCTCAGTGGCGATCCGCTCCCGTTCAGAAGAGGTCATCTCTTGCGTTAAAGCATTGAACTCGTCGACTTTCTTCACCGAGTTTTGCTTCACTTCGAGCTTCTTGATCTTCTCCTTGATCTCGGAGATTTTTGTCTCTTGATTGACGATGTTGCGGTTGAGTTCGGCGATATCAGCCTGCTTCTCAGCTTGCTGCGCATGGAGCTCTTTGCGGAGCGAGTCGATGTGCTCAAGCTCCTTTAAGCGCTCCTTCTTGAGACGCATCAGGCGTATCATCTTCATATCGAGTTCTTGGATGTCTAAAACTACCTTTAGGGTCTGCAGCATGAATGGAACCTCTGGAAAATAATCAGATTTATGGAGATACTTTACTATTTTAGGCTTAAATCTCGCAAGCAAATCCTGAGGGCCTCCATATGGAACTACTAAAATCCCCTATAATGAGTGCAAAAATGTCTTATTTAAAAAAATATTTTGCCAAGGTGAAGGAAAATGAGCGCACTTCCGCTGCCATCGCCTACATGGCCGCGCTCGACGCGGTCGGCGCCTCGTCGCCCGAAATCGCCGAGACGATCGTCAAAGAGCTGAGGGATCAGCGCTCCTATCTCAAGTTGATCGCCTCTGAAAATTTTTCTTCGCTGCCGGTGCAGCTGGCGATGGGGAATTTGCTCACCGACAAGTACAGCGAGGGCTATCCGGGTCACCGCTTCTACGCCGGTTGCGAGAATGTCGATGTGGTTGAGGGCGAAGCCGTCGCGCTAGCAAAAAAAATCTTTAATGCCGAACACGCCTATGTGCAGCCCCACTCGGGCGCCGATGCCAATTTAGTCGCCTTTTGGGCCATTTTGGTCCAGCGCGTCCAGACGAAAGAGGTCGAAGCGCTCGGAAAGAAATCGATCGATGAGCTGACGCCTGAAGAATATGAGCGGGTCCGCCAGCTCCTCGTGAACCAGAAGGTGATGGGGATGGCGCTCGGTTCTGGTGGCCACCTCACTCACGGCTATCGACACAATATCTCTGCCAAAATCATGCAGGCCGTCACCTACGACGTGAACCCGATTACGGGAGTCATCGACTACGTCGCGCTGCAAACCCAAGTGCAACGCGAAAAGCCCCTGATCCTCATCGCCGGCTACTCGGCCTATTCACGTCTCATCGACTTTGCGAAGATGCGTGAAATCGCCGATAGCGTCGGCGCTGTTTTGATGGTCGATATGGCCCACTTTGCCGGCCTGGTCGCGGGCAAAGTGATGACCGGCAACTACAATCCCGTTCCCTTTGCCCACATCGTCACCTCGACGACCCACAAGACCCTGCGGGGTCCCCGCGGCGGACTGGTGCTCTGCAAAGAGGAGTTTCGCGAGACGGTCAATAAAGGGTGCCCGATTGTTTTGGGAGGGCCCCTGCCTCACGTGATGGCGGCCAAGGCGATCGCCTTCAAGGAGGCCGCTACGGCAGAATTCAGCAAGTACGCCCACCAGATTGTCAGTAACGCCTGCGCTCTTGCCGAGGCGCTCATCAAGCAGGGCGTCGTTGTCCTCGCCGGCGGCACCGACAACCACCTTCTCGTGATGGATGTCGCCAAAACCTTCCACCTCACGGGGCGGCAGGCAGAGACTGTCCTGCGAGAAGCGCATCTAACCGCTAACCGGAATGCCATCCCCCTCGACGTCAATGGACCCTGGTACACCTCCGGCGTCCGGATGGGAACGCCAGCCACCACCACGCTGGGCATGAAAGAGCCCGAAATGAAGGAGATCGCCTCCATTATTTATGAATTATTGAAGGCGGCAAGGGGCTCGATCGATGAGAAAACGGGGGCCCCATCCAAAGCCAAGGCCCACGTTCCTCCGCCGGTTTTAAGCCGCGCGAGGGAGCGAGTCGCCGACGTTCTGAAGGAATTTCCGCTCTACCCAGAGCTTGTCATCGACTAAAAATAGCCCGCCAGAGAAAATGGGGAGAAAGGGAGATCCACTATGCCAGAAGCTACCGCCGAAGAAAAACCGAAATTTGTCAATGATAAACTCGACCAAGCTCTGCTTGAGAAACGGCGCATATTTCTGTCGGATGCTGTCGATTCCGATAGCGCCAGAGACATCATCCGCAAGCTTTGGTACCTCGACCACCAGGCGCCAGGTAAGCCGATTCTCTTCATCATCAATTCCCCGGGCGGCTCTGTCGACTCAGGATTTGCCATCTGGGACCAAGTGAAGATGCTCTCCTCTCCCGTGGTCACCCTCGTGACGGGGCTTGCCGCTTCGATGGGCTCAGTTCTCAGCCTCGTCGCCGGCAAAGGCAAAAGGCTTGCGACCCCCAATTCCCGCATCATGATCCACCAGCCCCTCATCGGCGGCGTGATCCGCGGCCAGGCCACCGACCTCGAGATCCAGGCGAAGGAGATGCTCAAGACGCGTACGCAGCTCGTCGACGTCTACATCCACGCCACTGGCAAGGATCGGAAGGCGATCGAAAAGGCGATCGATAGAGATAACTGGATGACCGCAGAAGAGGCCATGGAATTTGGTCTTCTCGATAAGATCGTCACATCGATGAAAGATGTCGACACTTACCTTCGTTAAATACCAAGGCGCGGGCAACGATTTTGTCCTCATCGATGACCGCGCCCCTCTTTTCAAGTCCACCCTCGTCCCCACCCTCTGTCACCGCAAGTTCGGCATCGGCGCCGACGGTGTGATTTTGCTTCAGTGCGACCCAGCCGCCGATTTTCGCATGCGCATTTTCAACAGCGACGGCTCAGAAGCCGAAAGCTGCGGCAATGGCCTCCGGTGCCTCATGCAGTTCCTCCTCCATCTAGGCCTTCCCAAAAAGCCCTACCGCATCGCTATCGCAGATCGGATCATCCACGCCGACTATCTGGGCGACAAGATTTCCGTCCATCTCGGCCAAGCGAGCCATGTAAAGCGGCTTTACATTGCTCCCCACGAGGTCTATTTTCTCGATACGGGCGTGCCCCATGCGGTTCTCTTTGTCCCCGATGTGCGGCAGATCGATCTTCTCAGCGAAGCCCCTCCCATCCGCCACCACGCCACCTTCCAACCGCGTGGCACCAACGTCAATTTCGCTGCCCTGCAGCCAGACGGCAGTCTTCATGTGAGGACCTTTGAGCGGGGTTTGGAAGGGGAGACATTGGCCTGTGGAACGGGAGCTGCCGCCGTTGGCTATATCGCCTCGCAAAGGCATCGATTGCCCAACCCGATCTCCATCCATTTCCCCGGCGGCGTCCTAGAAATCTCCATCGACGGCTCCGACATCAGAATGGTGGGCCAAGCCCTCAAGGTCTTCGAGGGAGTATTTTTTGTCTGAGCTGGTATCGCTCTAATTGGGCTGCATAAGTATAAGAATGGAAGTAACGATCGAGATCGGCGAGCGTTGTCTGGTATTCATTATTCCCGAACACAGCGTGGCAGTAGAGTTCATGGATCCTCCCGATTTCTCTATACCGTCCCGTCCCGCGCCAGCGCGCATCGCTAAGCGTTAGGTAAAAGAGCTCCAGTGCTCTTCTAAAGGCGGCCTGGAATTGTTCTGTATTTCCTACGGCAAGCAGGGTTCGGTGGACTTCACTGCCGATATTGGACATCTGTTCGAGGAGGGTCATTGTAAACCATTTCCCGTCAGCCAATTCTTGGTGGAGGAAACGGTTCATACTTCCACCAGCTGATTTACAATTTGTTTTATCTTCTCTTGAATGGCTGGGTCATCGACTCCACGTGTATCGTTTCCCTGCCAAGGTCTTAAGTTGATGACAGAGTCGAATTCGATCCAGTCAGTGGGAGGTTTTTGGGGATAAATATTGATTCCCCACAAATTCTGCTGTTGGGATCCCTGTTCTAGTAAAAGGGCCTCGGCGTCTGCGTGCATGGAGCTACCAATGATCATGAGGCCTTGTTCGATATCAACGACGGCCTTTACTAGATTGCCGAATCGCTCTTTGGCTATGGCGGCAAGATCAGATTTTTTAATGGGTTTGGAGACCAGTGTGGTGGGCATGTGCAACCTATTTAACCAAAAAGGTACCAAGAAACGAAGAGAAACTCAAGATGTTCGACTTTTTTCAATGAATCCTACTCGTAGGAACCTGTCTCGGAGTAAATTTTTTATTTATCAGTGTTGGGGTTTTAAATAATTTGAAGTCTTGCGGGAATTAGGGGCTCTCTTTACAATCTCGCCCCGAAATGGCAGCAATTTCTCCCATCTCTTTCAATGAAGTTCAAACAAGACGGTTGCACGAAGTGTTACACCGTAAGTACACCTATGCCCCAAAAAAATCTTCGATTTCTCAAGAAATCACCCCCGCCCGCCTCATCAACTCCGGCGCTAAGCAATTGGGGGAGCGTGTGCGAGGAATTTTTATCAGGGGAGGGCTTTTCCACTACGCCCGAACGGGTGAGATCGATGGGCTGGCCTCCGACATGGATGTCGAATATGAGGTTGCCGCAGGTCCCGACTGGGACGAGGTGAAAAAGGACGTTTACGCATCTGTACAAAGGTGCATCAGCAAAGAATGCAATTTTGACAACAGGGATATCGTTTGGTGGACGACGCACGTCTTGCCGCAGCAGGGGAAATTTGCCATTTATGGTCTTCCCACTCAGCCGCACCCCATCGAATGGACAATAAGGCCTTGGAATGCGCGAGATTGCTGCATCGGGTCGGCCGATGCTTTAAGGGTCCGGATCAACGATCTACTGCACCGAGAGCCTCGCCTCTTGAGAGCTCCGCTTCAAGCCATAGATGGTTACGATCCTGAAACCTCTTGGAAGCTTTTAGAAGACCACCGATTTAACGTCGAGCCTTTAGAACGTGTAAGCCGCCTCGTCAATGGCTTTTTTCATATGTGCCACCTTTTCTCCCGAAGTATTTACCCAACGGAGCCTCGCATCCCGCAGGCCTTCCTCGACGCTTTTTTCTCCCTTCCCAACTATCCTTTAAAGACCTATCTAGAAAAACACTACCCAAGGGATCCCGAAGGGACAATCATTTACCTTCTCAATTACGTCCGTGTTCTGAATGAATGTGAGTTGGACAAAGACAGAAAAGAAAAACTGGAACGGACAGTCTTTGAGCCCATCTGCACCGCTTTAGGATGCGAGGAGATGGACCCCAAAGAGATGCGCGCCTTCTTTCTCTACGCGATTTGCTATCTTTACTTGCGCTCCTCTGAGCGCCAACGCGCAGTGGGCTGGCCAGAGGATCAAGTGCTCTTTCGCGCCAAGAGAACCGATCCCACACGGATTGGAAACGATGGTATTTTTACTCGCTTAGATATCCGCACCCTGCAGAGCCTGCGCGAGCCTAAAGAGCGCATCACCTCTCACCCTTTACTGCAGAAACTCGCAGAAAAATTCCCCCATCCAGATCGCAGCTTAGCCGATTTCTTCCGACGCCGCGCGACGGAAGAATTTCCTCCAGAAAAGCCAGTGAGTGTAGAAGTGCCGCCTGCGCCAAAACTGCTATTGAGCGATCTGATCGGGAAAAAACCCTACAAAGAGATCTTCCAGCTTTGCAAAGAAGACCCCTCTCTTGAATTAGATGGTGCATGGCTTGCGGAGCATCCCAAAGAGGGAGTGGAGTTTTTACTCAAAGCACCTCTTCCCCTCGCCAAAAACCACCTTCGCTTCTGCGTCCAACACTTCTCTCGGGACGCACTCCTCGCACGGTACCGCTCTTGGGAGCCCGATCTCCTCGCTATGCCCATAGAGCCTTTCTTGGAATCCTTCGCTCCTTTCCTGGAGAAATGGTACCCCCAACAAAAAGATCTCATCCAAAACGGACTCTCTCGCATCCTGCAGATGGACGATCCCCCTTTTGAGCGACTGGGAGAGAAGGGGGCGCTCTTGCGCGCGCAAAAAGAGCGCTCACAGAAGAAATCCAAACGCCCTCCTCCTGCACCAAAAGCTCCTCCACCGCCGCCAGCCCCCACTTCTCCTATCGAGAAACAGTTGCTCCGGTTGCCCAAGGATGTCGACGATGTCTTTAAAAATCTCTTTGCCCAGGTGATCATCGCAGCTGCCCGTGAGTCAGATGCAGGGGCGATGGGGGCCATTACACAAATCCATCACCGCCTGAAGTTTCTATGGGATCACCAGCCACCGCCCGTGCGGGAAAAATTCTATCTATTTAACATCCATTTACTGACGTTTTATCTCACCTATCGACAAGAGCCCGAGGTCGGCCCCGCTCTCCGCATGTTGGATAGCTTATGGACGTCTGGATTTCAGAAGAAGGTATTGACCTTAGAGGTATTGAAAAAAGTCAATCTGCTTGAAGAGCAGATGCAGATGCAGCGAGATGAGGCTGCTGCTTTCAAGCCACAAGTGACTTATTTAGAAGAGCTTAGAAGTGCCTTGTGGAAATCTCCAGAAGGGCGCAAAGCCTTTCACCGAATGATCTACTTGGCAGCTGCACCGCTCAAAAACAAGGAACGACACGATCTTTTTTCAGAGATGGGAGAAAAGGCTCTCGCATCGGAAGATAAGCAATTGATTCCGGAGGCTCTTCATTATGCTGAACAGAGTTTCCGTCTTCTAGATGACCGAGCCTTAAGAATTCCTGCTCTGTGGAGAAGAACGCTTGCTCTCACGATGGAGATCGCTAAGCAAATCGGTCAATATCGCCCTCAACTTTCAGCAGAAGAGTATGAAGCGTTGAAGAAGCGCGGCGTTAAGCTATCCAAGGAGATCTCAGAGGCAGAAGAAAGATCGCCGATTATCTTGCGCTTTATACCTCAAGGCTCTCTAGAAGAGCAACTGGCGTTTTTGCTTGCCGATGTGCAAGAGTCTCTTTCTAAAAATGAATGGGAAGGTCTTGAACGGAGCATGAAAACGCTTTGTTTAGCTGTTCAACATCTTGAGACACACCCACTCAAAGGCGATGCTGTTACTGATGCGTTGGTAGCTATTTTGAGAGCTGCGGCAGCTATCTCAGTTCATAAAGGGATGGAACCGCCTCCTCCGGCGGGTAAATTAGCCAAGATGGAGGAGGACATTTTTGAATTAGCGAAGCGCGCGAAGAAAAGAGTTTCTTCCTCATGGCAGATCGTCGTGCGAAAAGAGGGTAAAGCTGGGGATGAAAAACTGCAAGCTTGGTGCAACGATCTAATAACCAACCCCAAAAGCATAGGGGGAAACCTTAAGGCATTTTTCCGATTCATAGCGGAGAGCAAAGAGCATATCGAGAATCTATGGATAGTCGGTGGGGCCCAAGCTCCTAAGTCTTAGAGGCGCATTCCAAATTGGTTGCCCGATTCGTACCTTTTGAGTCCGAGTCGAAAAACTAAAAAAGAGAGCGCCAAAAATCCCGCGGAACTTCCACACAACAGCCCCATTCTGATCCAGGAGAAATTGCGAAGCAGTTCCACAGGAACATATCCGATGAGTCCTGCCGGGATCAACGTAAACATCACAAGTTGCAAAAGTCCTGAATAGATGTTCGTGGGATAGAGCGCAAACACAAATAAGGAGTCTAAAAACTTTTTCGAAACGGATTCAAACGAGCCCATCCAAAATGCAAGGCTATAAACCATAATCCCAAAGCCCGCGAAGATGAGACTGCCAGAGACGATCGTACAAACAATGATAGCGAGCTTGGGCCCTGACACAAATCCTCCCATAACCACTAAAATCACCGTTGTCATCAATTGGCCCCACCCCTTGGAGAGGGATTTGGATCCAGCAATGTGGAGCAGCAAGTTTTTTGGCTGGGTCATGAACGGATCTAAATCGCCATTTACAATGATGGCCCCTAAATTCCTGATCCCCCCAAAACAAATTTGAGAAAGGCCCCAGGCGCCGCAAATGATCGCCATGGAGGCAGCCATTTCGTTGATTTGCCATCCTCCAATATCATTAAATTTGAGGAAAAAGATCCACCACATCGAAAAGAAAATCAAATTATTGGCGATCATCAACAAAGACTCTAAAATGAAAACACCTCGGACGCTAATGGAGGCCCGTATGCTGGTTCTCAAGAGGTGAATAAAGAAAGAGACGGTTTTCATCCACCCTCAATATTTAAAATGCGCAATCCTCTTCGGTAAAGGAGCATGACACATCCCAAACCGATCAATCCCCACAGCAAGAGCGCTTCGGTTACTCGCAGCGCTTCAGCGGCGCTAAAATGCATGGCGAGAGCGCTCCGTTGACCTAAAATTGCGGGGAAGGGGGTGTAATAGGCGATCTTTTGAATCCAAACAGGATAGAGTGTGAGGGGTAAAATCAGCCCCCCAATCGCAAACAGGAATTTTTCCCATACCCAGTTGATTGGAGTCACTTCCCTCAACCAAAATGCTGAGAGCCCCACCATGATTTGAAAGATGACTCCAACTGCGCCAGCCAAAAGGCTCAAGGCTAAAATAACCAACAGCGTTCCCAGACCGAAGGGGAAGATTCCAATTCGCCACCAAGTGAATAAAAATGTGACCAGCCCCAACGCCGCGAAATTGACGCACAAACTCCCAAACCCTGCAGAAAAAGTCGCGCCTAAATAGCTAATGGGCCTGGGCAGCAGATAAGCGAGCTTGCCGCTTCGTAGATCTTGTTCGATATCCGTTTGGACGTCGGGAATGGCGATCAAAATCCATTCGTTCAATGCGATGTACCAGAGCAACTGGTCTGGATCCAAGTTTCCAGCGCCTATTTTTGCGGCAGCCACCTTCCAGAGGTGGGCAAAAACGAGCAAACAGGTAATCAAGAATATGCTGAGTCCAATCAAGGCCTTATAGTTTTTTAGGCTGTGAATGATTGATAGAGAGAAGATGGAGAAGTATTTAGCCATAGAGAGTCCTGATAATCTCCTCCATAGAGGGCTCTTCAATGGTCACGTCTTTTAAGCTAGTCACCTTGAGAGCTTCATGGATGACTCGATCGATGGGGATTTTTTCCAAATTGATTTCACACACGAAGTGGTGGCTATCATTCTCCAAAATCTGAATACCGGGAAGGTTTAGGGAGATCCTCTCCGCGTCTGTAGTCAAAGTGAGGATTTTCTTTTTAATGTAGGTTTTCTTCAATTCCCTCAATGAACTATCTAGGATGATTGTCCCCCGATCGAGGACGATCACCCGTTCGCAAACTTGTTCGATGTCTGCTGTATCATGTGAGGTTAAGAACAGGGTCGTCCCGTATTCTCTAGAGAGTTGGTTGAGAAGACCCCGAATTTTCAACTTGGCATTGATATCGAGTCCGATAGTTGGTTCGTCGAGAAATAGGATTTCGGGACGATGGAGCAAGCTAGCAACGAGCTCGCATCGCATCCTTTCGCCCAATGAAAGTTGTCGAACTGGCTTATCGAAAAAGGGTCTGATTTCAAATACGTCTACCAGCTCATTCAGGCGCTGTTTGTACGTAAGAACATCGAGTTCATAAATTTTAGACAGCAAGGCGAAAGTATCCGAGGGGGGGAGGTGATGCCAAAGTTGCGTTCTCTGCCCAAATACGGTTCCGATTTTGTAGCCCAGGGTCTGCCGATCTTTCCAAGGAACTAGTCCGAGGACTTTGACTTCGCCCGAAGTGGGGTGGAGAATGCCGGTCAACATTTTAATTGTGGTCGACTTCCCTGCGCCGTTGGGGCCGATAAAAGCGACCCGCTCACCTGCCTGGATCGAAAATGAAATTTGATCAATCGCAACGATTTCGCTTTTCTGAGAATAGAAAAGTCCCCTCAGCGCCCCCCAAATTCCCGGGTAGTTCCGCCTGACTACAAATGTTTTGGATAGTTTATCTACATGAATGACTGGATACATGGGTGGCGATTGTAATCGTTTTTTAATCAATATGCAATACGAGTCGCGGCGATCTTTCAATTTTTTTAACAATTAATGGGTAAGTCGGGTATGAGCAGGTTAGGAGAACTGTCTTATGAAAATTGGGGTGCCTAGGGAAGTGAAGGTACATGAGTACCGGGTTGGGGCTACGCCGGCTATGGTAAGGGCTCTGGTCGATGCGGGCCATCGGGTTCAGATGGAGAAAGACGCAGGCTCTAAAAT
>DATIIR010000046.1:0-34539 GCA_035479435.1 Chlamydiales bacterium | reverse complement strand
AAGCTGACCACAGACGATCTTCCCATTGTCGCCGTCAATGAGCACAGCGCCGACCCCCACTATCAGCCTCAAAAAGAGGGCTCCAGTCCCATTCGGGAGGGAGATTTTATCCTCATCGACCTTTGGGCCAGGGAAAAAGATCCGACGGCCATCTTTGGCGACATCACCCGCGTTGCCATCGCAGCCAAGAAGCCCACGGCCAGACAACAGGAGATTTTCCAGATCGTCCGCAACGCGCAAAAGGCGGCGATCGCCCTCATCAAAGAGCGGTTTGCTCACAAAAAGCGGATCGAGGGGTGGGAAGTCGACGCGGCGGCCCGCAAAGTCATTGCCGACGCCGGCTACGCCGAATTTTTCACTCACAGGACTGGCCACAATATCGAAATTGAGCTCCACGGCAGTGGCGCCCACATGGACAACCTCGAAATGCACGATGTGCGCCCCCTCTTACCCGCCACTTGTTTCTCCATCGAACCCGGCATCTATCTGCCCGATGAATTTGGGGTGCGCCTCGAGCTCGATATTCTCATCCACAGAGACGGGAAAGTCGAAGTGACTGGCGGCGAACAAGATGCCATTGTCTGCCTATTCTAGGCGCGAATAGCTCTCGGGAACAATTTGAGCCGCAGCGCCTTCGGAGCCATATCCTGCTCGATCTCATCTAATGTAAGTGGCGGGCGATTCAAACTTGGCTTAAAGACGAAGTATTCGTTCGTGAACGGGGGGAACTCCCTCTCGGAGCGCCGTCCCTCGAAGGTCTTGGCCCTGCATTCACCGATAGCGAGGAGCTCGAGCTTTTTGAACATTGGATTTTCGATCAGATGCAACATCACAGCCGCATTGAGGCCCGTGGGGATTGCCTCGCATTCATGCTGTCTCCAACCAGATCGTCTCCATGAGAGACGGATGTTCCGTTTCTCCATTTCTGGGATGGGTTTTTCCGGATTAGGGTCTATTTTTCGGAGCAGTTCGCGGGAGGACTCTTCGGCTTTTACCTCCAAACGGTGGAGGAATTTGAAACGGGCGATGAGGGGGAGGAGAGCAGAGAGGGGCTCTTGGCTATTTTTCACTCTCAGTGCTTCCATAGGTACCTGATCGATGTGTAGCCCCTGTTCTCTAAAAAAGGCCTCGACGTCAGCGCTCCTCCACCTGGAGATGGCTCTCAATTCTTTCGCCACGCCCTCTTCCAGTTCCGCTCTCCTTGCAAAACTATCCGACCAGGTGCTCAGCTGGGATGCCCCAATACTCAATAGAGGCGAAAACAGGGCCATCCCAACCAATAGCATAGGCAAATTCCCCGTCAGAGCCACGCCCGCGTAGGAGACAGCAAAGATAGTGCCCATAATGGCGAAGAAGGCGACCCAAGAGATTTTTTCTAACACGTTTATAGCGAATGCTTTGCATCTTAAATTTGAGGCCGTCTTAGCGGGCATTTCTGTCAGGTAAGAGGTTAAAGGACCAATCCGATTCATCGTGCACTCCGTTAATTTGGCCCAAAGTTATACTCGATCATCGATTAAGATAGCATCAAAAAAAAGTTAGAGTTTGCCGGTGAGGGCTTCGAGGGCGAGCTGCTTCATGCGGAGATGAATGTGGGCCAGCCCATTGGAGCGGTTGGGCGAAATGGTGAGTTGGAGGTCTGTCAGGAAGGTGGGGGGGCTGGTGAGGATGGTTTCGGGCGTCTCTCCGGAATAGACATGGATCAGAAGCGCCGCAAGGCCAGCGGAGATCAGCGCGTCGGATTGCGCTTGGAAATAGAGCTTGCCCTCCGTGAAGGTGGGGTAGAGGTAGAGAGCGCTCTGACAGCCGGAGACGATATGGAGAGAAGTTTTCAAAGTGGCCGGGTATTCGGGCAGCGCCCTACCTAAGGATATGAGCAGATCGTACCGCTCCTCGGTAGAAAGAGGGGCAAAATTTTTTTTGAGATCGGCGCATTTTTCATCGAAAGAAGAGGTCGTCATGGGAGCGATTTTAGATGAGAATCGGATTATAGTCATTGACTTTAATAGGTTGGATCGAGTTTCATTAGAAGCATTTCCGAGCCAAAATACCCTATGTCGAAAGAAGAAACGATCAAGATGGAAGGCAAAGTTGAAGAACTTTTGCCAAATATGAACTTTAGCGTTGTGTTGGAGAATGGGATGCATGTCATTGCCCATTTGAGCGGCAAAATGCGGATGAGAAATATCCGTGTTTACGCGGGTGATGCAGTGACTGTGGAGATGTCTCCTTACGATTTGACTAAAGCCAGAATTGTCTATCGTCAAAAGTAAATTTTAAATTGTTGGTTCGAAAAGGTTTGATTTTATTGACCCAAGTACCTTATGCTCGTATGCTTTTGAACCCGGTATGATGGGTCCCCTAAGAAAGGGATGGGAACGCCCAGGTAGCTCAGTGGCAGAGCACTTGCATGGTAAGCAAGGGGTCGTAGGTTCGATTCCTATCTTGGGCAAAATAATGAATTTCTAGAGCCGAACGGAGGATGTTGTAATGGCAAAAGAAGCTTATCAGAGAAATAAACCACACGTTAACATCGGTACGATCGGGCACGTCGACCACGGCAAAACTACGCTGACCGCTGCCATTACGAAAGTTTTGGCCGAGAGAGGTCACGCGAAATTCCGCGACTACGCTTCGATCGACAATACCCCTGAAGAAAAAGCTCGTGGTATCACGATCAACGCTTCACACGTTGAGTACGAAACCGACAAGCGTCACTACGCTCACGTAGACTGCCCAGGTCACGCTGACTATGTCAAGAACATGATCACGGGTGCTGCCCAGATGGACGGAGCGATTCTCGTAGTCGCTGCGACCGACGGTCCAATGCCTCAAACCAAAGAACACATTCTGCTTGCTCACCAAGTGGGTGTTCCTGCGATCGTCGTCTTCCTCAACAAGATGGACATGATTGGCAAGGGCGACGAAGAACTCGTCGAACTCGTCGAGATGGAATTGACAGAGTTGCTTGAGTCTAAAGGTTATAAGAACACCCCGATCATTCGCGGTTCTGCTCTTAAGGCTCTCGAAGGAGATCCAGAGTATGTGAAGGCGATCCTCAAGTTGATGGAAACTGTCGACGAGAAGATCCCTACGCCGAAACGGGAAGTCGACAAGCCATTCCTGATGCCGATTGAGGACGTGTTCTCGATTTCTGGTCGCGGTACTGTAGTAACGGGCCGTGTTGAGAAAGGTAAGATCAAAGTGAACGACAAGATCCAACTCGTTGGTATCCGCGAAACGCGCGACACCGTTGCGACTGGTCTTGAGATGTTCAACAAGATACTCGACGAGGCTCTCGCTGGCGAAAACGTCGGTGTGCTCCTCAGAAGTATTGAGAAGAATGATGTAGAGCGCGGGATGGTTCTCGCTGCTCCCGGCACATGCACCCCCCACTCTAAGTTCAAGGGGACTGTTTACGTTCTGACGAAAGATGAGGGAGGCCGTCACAAGCCATTCTTCACCGGTTATAGACCTCAGTTCTATTTCCGCACGACTGACGTAACGGGAACTGTTGAACTGCCTCAGGGAACTGAGATGGTGATGCCAGGCGATAACGTGGAATTTACTGCAGAGTTGATCCACCCAATCGCTATGGAAGAAGGGATGCGCTTCGCGATTCGCGAAGGCGGCCGAACGATCGGAGCCGGTACGGTCTCTAAGATCATTAAGTAGGGTTGCTAGATCCCCGAAAGTGATTTCGGGGATCTTGACTTTTGGGTGTGTAGCTCAGCTGGTAGAGCAGCGATCTCCAAAGTCGCCGGTCGGGGGTTCAAATCCCTCCGCACTCGTAGTCTTTCTCTATAGTTAAAAGATTCGAAGGGGTTTGGGATGTCGACGATTGCAGGTGAGAAAAAAAAGGTCTCCTACTTGCGAGAAGTTCAAAATGAGCTGAAAAAGGTCACTTGGACTTCGAGAGAGGAGCTGATTTTTTGTACGAAGGCCGTAATCATTGCGACTTTCGTTTTCGGTTTGACGATCTACGTCGTCGACCTGGGAATTAGGGGAGTCCTTGATTTGGCGGGGAATTTTGTTCGGATGATTTTTGGGTGATTGAATATGCATAAATGGTATGTCGTTCAGGTGATGTCGAGCCACGAGAAAAAGGTGAAGAAATCCATCGAGGAATATCTTCAGGCTAAGGGCTTGGCTGAGGACATCGTAGAGATCCTCATCCCTACGGAAAACGTCTCCGAGGTGAAGCGCGGCCAACAGAAAATCAGCGAAAAGCGGATGTGGCCCGGCTACTTGCTCGTAAAAATGAACTTGAATGACGAATCTTGGGCCTACGTCAAAGATACCCCAGGTGTCATCGACTTCTTGGGCGGTGAAAAGCCAACCCCTCTCACCGAAAAAGAGGTGGGCGATATCATGAAAGAACTCGAAGACAGACAGAAGGGTATCGTTCAGAAACACAAGGTCGATGTGGGCGACCGGGTCAAGATCACTGATGGAGTCTTTATCAACTTCGTCGGTACCGTGACCGAAGTAAACCACGAAAAAGGTCGACTCAGCGTTATGGTCTCCATCTTCGGACGGGACACGCGCGTCGACGATCTCGAATTCTGGCAAGTGGAACAGGCCACCGCTGAGAATACGGGATGAGGAGAGCCGCAAGCTCGCTAAGACTCAAAAAAGGAAAGTAAATGGCAAAAAAGCTAGTCAAAACAATTAAGCTGCAGATTCCTGCAGGAAAAGCCAATCCAGCGCCACCCATCGGCCCAGCCTTGGGATCAGCGGGGATTAATATCATGGGCTTCTGTAAGGAATTCAACGCGAAAACGCAAGATCAGGCAGGCGATATTCTCCCTGTTGTGATCAGCGTATTCTCCGATAAGTCGTTTACGTTTATTCTGCGTAAACCGCCGGTTTCCCGTATGATCCTTAAAGAGTTAGGGATAGAATCTGGATCCAAAGTGCCTAACCGTGACAAAGTGGGCAAACTCACCAAATCTCAAGTGAAAAAAATCGCCAAGACGAAAGTCGAAGACATGCGGATCGTTTCTGTAGAAGCGGCCGAAATGATGGTGATGGGCACCGCTCGCTCCATGGGCGTAGATATCGTGGAGGGCTAAATGGCAAAACGATCAAAGAGAATGAAAGAGATCGACCAGTTAGTCGATGTCACAAAAGTCTATAAACTCGACGAGGCGGTCGAGGTACTCAAAAAGTGTCCTCCCGCTAAGTTTGATCAGTCGCTAAACGTCGCCCTCAAAATCGGCATCGATCCGAAAAAATCGGATCAGCAGGTACGCGGGACCGTCTCTCTGCCTCACGGCACGGGACAAAAGGTGGTTCTCGTCGTGATCGCGAAAGGGGAAAAGGCGAAAGAGGCCTTGGAAGCTGGCGCCGATTATGCAGGAGCTGATGAGCTGCTCGAGAAGATCAAAGGCGGCTGGACCGACTTCACCGCGTTGGTCTCAACGCCCGATATGATGCGCGAACTCGGCAAACTCGGTAAAGTGCTCGGCCCCCGCGGGTTGATGCCCACGCCAAAAGCGGGTACCGTAACAGCCGATGTAGCCAAGGCCGTCAAAGAGGTAAAAGCGGGAAAAATCGAGTTCAAAGTCGATAAGACCGGCAACGTCAATAATGCCGTTGGTAAAATCTCTTTTAAGGCGCAACATCTCGTGGAAAATTTGAATGCATTGCTGAACGCGATCTCCAGATCAAAGCCAGCGAGCTCAAAGGGTGCCTTTATGCGGAGTATGTACCTCTCTTCAACGATGGGTCCTGGTCTGAAAATCGACATTCAATCAATTGCGCTGACGTAAGGAGATAACCCAATGAGAAAAGAGAAAGAACTCCTTTTAAACGAGATCAAAGACAAGATCGATGCGTCCACTGCAATGATCGTCACCCGTTACGATAAGCTTGAGCCCAATACCTCCTGGAAACTCCGGGAACTGCTCGGCAAGTCTGGCGGCCTTTTCGAAGTCGTTCGGAAACGGGTCTTTTTGAAAGCCGCTGAAAAAGCTGGCGTTCAGATCGATGAGACGCTCTTAGGGGGACACATTGGAGTTGTTTTTGTGACCCAACCCGACGCAATGGTTCCAACTAAAGCAGTGATTAAGTTCTCCGAAGAGAACGCGAACCTGCTGCAAGTAGTTTGTGGCCAAATTGATGGAAAAATAGTGCCCGGCGCAGAAGTAGAGGCCCTCTCGAAACTGCCTGGAATGGACGAAATGAGAGCGATATTCCTCGGCTTACTTACATCGCCGATGTCTCAAATGCTTTCCGTAATGGAAGCTGTGGTCGCCGAACCGCTCTCTCTCATGAAGCAAAAAAGTGAATAAGATTTAGGAGAATTTAAACACATGACTGCACATTTAGACGAACTCGTTGAGAAATTGAGCCAGCTGTCAGTACTCGATATGGCTAAACTGAAGGAAAAACTAGAGCAGAAATGGGGCGTTAAAGCCGCTGTTGCGAGCGCTGCTGCACCAGCTGGCGCTGCGCCTGCCGCTGCCGCACCTGCATCTGAATCTACCGAGTACAAAGTGACCCTCGAAGGGCCAATCCCAGATGATAAGAAGATCTCTGTGATTAAAGCTGTTCGCGAAGTCACCGGACTTGGCCTGAAAGAAGCTAAAGACCTAGTTGAGGGAGCCCCCAAGGACCTGAAACTGGCAGCTCCAAAAGCCGAAGCCGAAGAGATTCAAAAGAAAATTACGGCCGCTGGCGGAAAAGTAAAACTTACGGGCCTGTAAAAAAAGTTGCAGCGTAAGTTAGAACGAACTGTTATTATATCAGCGCGGGGACTTTTGTCCCCGTCTGATTATTTTATTTTTTAGAAAATTTTTCTGAGGTGAGGAGCGAAACCCATGCTAAAAAAGTCGCCTAAACGGGTGAGTTTTCGTGAACGGGAGGAGATCATCGATCTCCCCAATCTGATTGAAATTCAGATTAAGTCCTATACACAATTTCTTCAATCCCATCTGTTACCTCACGAGAGGGAAAATTTAGGACTTCAAGAGGTTTTTAGCGAGATTTTTCCAATTAAATCATACGACGAAAAGACAATATTGGAATTTCTCTCCTACAATTTAGGGGTACCCAAGTATTCCCCCGAAGAGTGCATTCGGCGCGGGATCACCTACAACGTCACATTAAAAGTTAAATTCCGCCTCACCGATGAGACGGGGATCAAGGAAGAAGAAGTCTACATGGGGACCATCCCTGTGATGACCGATAAAGGGACATTCATCGTCAACGGCGCTGAGCGAGTCATCGTTTCCCAACTCCACCGCTCTCCCGGAATCGCGTTTGAACAGGAGCGCCACCCGAAAGGAACGATGCTCTACTCCCTCCGCATCATCCCTTATCGCGGCAGCTGGCTCGAAGCCTCCTTTGACAATAACGACCTCATCTACATCTACATCGACCGGAAAAAAAGACGCCGCAAAATCCTCGCTTCCACTTTCATCCGGACGCTCGGTTATTCAACCGATGCCGATATCCTTGAAGAATTCTTTGAAACGGTCAAAGTCAAGATCAAATCGGAAAAAGACTTTGTTAAACTCGTCGGTAAAATCCTCGCTGAGGATGTGGTCGATGAACAGACCGGCCTTGTCTTCGGAAAAGCGGGAGAAAAGCTGACCACCGCCATGTTGAAACGGATGGTCGATGAGGGGATCCAGGCAGTCCGTATGGCGGAAGACGCAGACGAGACCCATCCCGTCATCAAAATGCTCTCCAAAGATACGACAGACTCTTACGAGTCGGCCCTGAAGGACTTCTATCGCAAAATCAGGCCCGGTGAGCCGCCTACTCTCTCTAACGCTCGCTCGGCGATCATGCGCCTTTTCTTCGACCCGAAGCGCTACAATCTCGGCCGGGTGGGTAGATACAAACTCAATCGGAAGCTGGGCCTCGGCACAGCCGACGAGGAGCTAGCTGTTGTCACGCTCCGCAAAGAAGACGTGATCGAAGCGCTCAAGTACCTCATCCGCCTCAAACTCGGCGACGAGCACGCCTACGTCGACGATATCGACCACTTGGGCAACCGTCGCGTCCGCTCCGTGGGTGAATTGATCCAAAACCAGTGCCGCATCGGCCTTGCCCGCATGGAGAAAATCATCAAAGAGAGAATGAACCTCTTTGACTTCTCCTCCGATACGATGACTCCTGGGAAAATCGTCTCAGCTAAGGGACTTGCCGGTGTGTTGAAGGATTTCTTCGGCCGTTCGCAACTCTCTCAGTTCATGGACCAGACAAACCCCATCTCCGAACTGACCCACAAACGGCGCCTCTCTTGCCTCGGGCCAGGCGGCTTGAACCGCGAAAGAGCGGGCTTCGAAGTGCGCGACGTGCACCCTTCCCACTATGGAAGGATCTGCCCGATCGAAACGCCAGAAGGTCCAAACATCGGTTTGATCACCTCTCTTTCAACCTACGCTAAGATCAACGAATTTGGTTTCATCGAGACGCCTTACCGGATCGTAAAAGAGGGCGTCGTCACCGAAGAGATCGAGTACATGACAGCTGACCAAGAGGCTGAATTCATCGTCACTCAAGCTTCGACGCAACTCGATAAATACAATATGTTTAGCGAACATCTCTGCTGGGCCCACCAACGAGGTGAGCCGATGGAGATCGAAACGTCAAAAATCACCCACATGGACGTCTCCTCAAAGCAGCTCGTCTCGATCGTGGCCGGATTGATTCCGTTCCTCGAACACGACGACGCGAACCGCGCTTTGATGGGTTCAAACATGCAGCGCCAAGCCGTTCCCCTCCTCCGAGCTGAAGCTCCGATCGTGGGAACAGGACTCGAAGGGCGCTCAGCTCGTGACTCAGGAGCCGTCGTCGTCTCCCTCGAAGAGGGCGTTGTCGAATACGTGGACGGTTACAAAATCGTCGTTGCTCCCAAAGATAACCCGCTCAACAAGCGCACCTATGTCCTGAAGAAGTTCATGCGCTCCAATAGCGGATCCTGCATCAACCAGACCCCGCTTTGCAAAGTAGGGGACAAGGTGATCGCCGGCGATGTCCTCGCCGATGGACCCGCAACGGATAAAGGGGAGATCGCCCTCGGTAAAAACGTCCTCGTAGCGTTCATGCCCTGGTGCGGTTACAACTACGAAGACGCGATTATTATCTCTGAGAAGTTGATCCGCGAAGACTATTACACTTCGATCTATCTCGAAGAGTTTGAGCTCACAGCGCGCGATACCAAGCTCGGCAAGGAAGAGATCACAAAAGATATTCCGAACGTCTCTGAGGAGATGCTCAAAGACCTCGGCGAAGACGGCATCATCCGCATTGGCGCACACGTAGAGCCAGGATCGATCCTCGTCGGTAAGATTACGCCCAAGTCGGAAACGGAACTCTCCCCAGAAGAGCGCCTCCTGCGCGCCATCTTCGGCGAGAAAGCCGCCGATGTAAAAGACGCTTCCCTCACTGCGCCTCCAGGCACAGAGGGCGTTGTCATGGACGTGAAGGTCTTCTCTCGCCGCGACCGCCTCTCTAAAACCGACGATGAACTCGTTGAAGAGGCGACCCGCATCAAGGATATCCACTCCGACTTCAAAACGAAAGAAGCGGAACTCCAGATGGAGTTCCATGAGAAGCTCGGCGCCCTTTTGATGAATGAAAAGGCCCCCTCCTCAATCATGCACCGTAAGACCGGTGAAATCGTGATCGAAGAAGGGCAAATCATTACGCAAGAGATGCTTGAAGTGCTTGAGAATGAGAAGGCTGAAGATCTTCTCATGGCGGATAAAGAGATCTATATCGAACTCAAGAAGATCCTGCGTGAATTTGAGCTCTCTTATCTCAACTTACAGACACAACACAAGTCTGAGATCGAGTTTATGCGCAAAGGGGACACCGATCTCGATCCAGGCGTCATTCGCCAGGTGAAGGTCTATGTCGCCACGAAGCGTAAACTGCAGGTGGGAGACAAGATGGCAGGTCGCCACGGAAACAAGGGCGTCGTCGCCAAACTGGTTCCTGAAGCCGATATGCCCTACATGCCCAATGGCGAGACGATCGAAATCATCCTCAACCCTCTCGGTGTGCCATCCCGTATGAACATGGGACAGCTCCTCGAGACGCACCTCGGCTACGCCGCTAAAAAAGCGGGTATTTGGGTGAAGAGCCCTGTATTCGAAGGGTTCCCTGAATCGAAGATTTGGGAAATGATGAAGTCTCAGACGATGTTCGTCGATGGAAAAGTCCACTTGTTCGACGGACGCACCGGTGAGCGATTCGATAACCGAGTCGTCGTTGGTTATATTTACATGCTGAAACTCAGCCACTTAGTGGCCGACAAGATCCACGCACGCTCGATTGGTCCTTATTCACTCGTCACGCAGCAGCCACTCGGTGGTAAAGCGCAGATGGGGGGACAGCGATTTGGAGAGATGGAGGTGTGGGCGCTTGAGGCTTATGGCGCAGCGCACTTGCTCCAAGAGATGTTGACGGTGAAGTCGGATGACGTCGCGGGCCGTACTCGTATCTACGAGTCGATTGTTAAAGGGGAAAACACACTCGTAGCGGGAACGCCCGAGTCGTTTAACGTTCTTGTGAAAGAGATGCAGGGGCTTTGCCTCGATATCCGCACTGAATTTGTAGAATAAGAGGGATTTTAGATGTTTGATGCTGATGAGGATGTAAGAGGATCTCAATTCGATAAGTTGACCATTAAGATCGCGTCTGATGAAGTGATCCGCGACCAATGGTCAAGAGGGGAGATCAAAAAACCTGAAACGATCAACTACCGCACTTTCAAACCTGAAAAGGGCGGCCTATTTTGCGAAAAAATCTTCGGGCCCACTCGCGATTGGGAATGCGCTTGCGGTAAATATAAGAAAATCAAGCACAAAGGGATTGTTTGCGACCGCTGCGGCGTCGAAGTGACCCTCTCCAAGGTGCGCCGCGAACGGATGGCCCACATCGACCTGGCCGTCCCTGTCGTTCACATTTGGTTCTTCAAGACAATGCCGTCGAGAATCGGCAATATTTTAGGTATGTCTACTGCCGATCTCGAGCGGGTGATTTACTATGAAGAATACGTCGTGACCGATGCAGGCCACACCGATCTGCAAAAGAAGCAATTGCTCAACGATAATGAATTCCGCGAAGCCCAAGAGAAATGGGGCGCCGATGCATTCAAAGTCAAAATGGGTGGCGAGGCGATCCAAGAATTGTTGAAAACAGAGGATTTGTCTGCGCTGGTCATCGACCTGAAGGACAAGCTGAGAAAAACGAAGTCGATGCAAGCGCGCATGAAGCTCGCAAAACGGCTGAAGATCATCGAGGGCTTCTCCACTTCGACCAATAAACAAGATTGGATGGTGCTCGGTGTAGTTCCCGTTATCCCACCCGATTTACGACCCCTCGTTCCTCTGGATGGCGGCAGATTCGCCACATCCGATTTAAACGACCTCTACCGGCGCGTCATCAACAGAAATAACCGCCTTAAGTCTATCTTGAAACTCAAAACGCCCGATGTGATTGTCCGCAACGAAAAGCGGATGCTCCAAGAGGCTGTCGACGCTCTCTTCGATAACGGCCGCCACGGCCATCCCGTCATGGGCGCAGGCAACAGGCCGTTGAAGGCTCTGTCTGAGATGTTGAAAGGTAAACAGGGTAGATTCCGCCAAAACCTCCTCGGAAAACGGGTCGACTACTCGGGCCGTTCGGTGATCGTCGTTGGTCCCGAGCTCAGATTCAATCAGTGTGGTCTACCGAAGAAAATGGCCCTCGACCTGTTCGAGCCATTCATCGTGAAACGGCTGAAAGATCTAGGTTATGTCTACACGATCCGCTCTGCGAAGAAAATGATCCAGAAACAGGCGCCCGAAGTTTGGGACGTCTTGGAAGAGATCATCAAAGGGCATCCTGTTCTCCTCAACCGAGCACCGACGCTCCATAGACTGGGTATCCAGGCATTTGAGCCCGTATTGATCGAGGGGAAAGCGATCCGGATCCATCCGCTCGTGACGCCTGCGTTCAACGCCGACTTCGACGGGGACCAGATGGCTGTTCACATTCCGCTCTCTATCGAAGCGCAGCTCGAAGCGAAGCTCTTGATGATGGCTCCAGACAATATCTTCCTCCCTTCCTCTGGAAGACCTGTCGCGGTTCCCTCTCAGGACATGATCCTCGGTCTCTATTACCTTATGCACGATCCAGTCGTTCTTCCCCATAAAGTGGGCAAGAAGGTCAAAGTATTTGGCAGCCCCGAGGAAGTGCTTATGGCGCTCAACTCCAGCGGCAGCTACAACTGGTTTGAGAAAGGGGCACAAGAAGAGGGGAAACGGCGCGACCACTTGGGGCGCGGATTGTATGTCCACGAGAAGATCAGAGTATTGATCGACGGCGGCATCATCGAAACGACACCTGGCAGGGTTCTCTTCAATACCATCGTGCCGAAACAACTTGGATTTCAGAACTACGTCTTGAGAAAGAAGCGTCTTTCCGAACTCGTTCTCGAGTGCTACAAGAAGATCGGCCTAGAGGCGACTGTCCAATTCTTGGACAACATGAAGAACCTCGGATTTGCCGAGGCGACGCGTGCTTCACTCTCAATGGGAACGTGCGACGTCAAAGTACCTCCTCACAAAGCCCAAGTGCTCGCTGAGGCCTACAAGCGCGTTGCGATCGTGAAAAAACAATACGAAGACGGGATCATCACTGAGGGAGAGCGCCATTCCAAGATCATCAGTATCTGGACGGAAGTCTCCGATAAGCTCTCTGAAGACCTCTTCAAGCTCATCTATGACACATCTTCAGGCAACCTCAATCCGCTCTATCTCATGGTGGACTCTGGAGCCCGCGGTAACAAGTCTCAGGTTAAGCAGTTAGGCGCGCTCCGCGGTCTGATGGCGAAACCGTCAGGCGAGATTATCGAGTCGCCCATTACGGCGAACTTCCGGGAAGGGTTGACTGTGATGGAATACTTCATTTCTACGCACGGTGCTCGTAAAGGTCTCTCCGATACGGCCCTTAAAACGGCTGACTCGGGTTATCTGACCCGCCGTCTCGTCGACGTGTCGCAAGACGTCATCATCACCCGAGATGATTGCGGAACGTTGAACGGTATCGAAGTCGCGGCGATCAAGCAGGGGAACGAAGAGCTCCTCGCGATCAAAGATCGTATCTATGGCCGTACGGTCTTGGATGACATCTATCAGCCTGGCGACAGTACGAAGATCCTCGCCCGTTCTGGCGACGTCCTCACTACGATGCAAGCCGAAGCCATCGACGATGCCGGTATTGAATCGGTCCGCATGCGCTCAGCCCTCACTTGTGAGAGCCGCCGCGGAATTTGCGCAAAATGTTACGGCCTCAACCTCGCCACGGGCAACCTCGTAGGACTCGGCGAAGCGATTGGAATTATCGCAGCACAGTCGATCGGTGAACCGGGAACGCAGCTCACGATGAGAACGTTCCACTTGGGCGGTATTGCGGCTGCGGGCCTTAGCCCAGAGCTGATCTCCCACCATGACGGTATCCTCGTCTATATGGACCTCCGCGTGGTTCAGAACGAAGAGGGGCATTGGCTTGCGCTCAACAAGAACGGCACTCTCCAGATTGTTAAGGACGAAGGGCGCTCTCTTGAAGACTACAAAAAACTTCTCAACAACAAGTCGATCGAACCGCTTCAGACGTTCAACGTCGAGCTGGGCACGAAGATTTTCTTTGCCGATGGCGCGAAGATCAAGTTGGGGATCAAAGTGGGTCAGTGGGAGCAGCACAGCAGTCCGATCATTTGCGAGCGCCCCGGTTACGTCAAGTACGAAGACCTCGTCGAGGGGATTTCTACCCACCGCGAAGTCAACAAGCAGACGGGCCAGGTCGAACTCATTGTGAAGCAGCACCGAGGCGAACTCCACCCACAACTCGCGATCTATTCCGATGCGGAATACAGCGAGCTGATTGGAACGTATGCGATTCCGTCCAGCGCGGTCATTTCGACCCGCGAAGGGCAGTATGTCGCAGCTGGTATGATCCTCGCTAAACTGCCTCGTGGCGCGATCAAGACGAAGGACATCACGGGCGGTCTGCCGCGCGTAGCCGAACTCTTTGAAGCCCGCCGGCCGAAGGATGCCGCTGAGATCGCCAAGATCGACGGCGTCGTCGACTTCCGCGGTGTGCAGAAGAACAAGCGGATCGTCATTGTGCGCGACGATGTAACGGGCATGGAAGAGGAACACCTCATCCCGCTTACAAAGCACTTGATCATCCAAAAGGGCGACCATGTAGTCAAAGGACAGCAGCTCACCGAAGGTCTCGTTGTCTCGCAAGAGATTCTCGACATCTGCGGCGTCCGCGAGCTCCAAAAGTATCTGGTCAACCAGGTACAAGAGGTCTATCGGCTCCAAGGGGTCGACATCAACGACAAGCACGTTGAGATCATTGTCCGTCAGATGCTTCAGAAAGTGCGCATCACCGATCCAGGTGATACGACCTTCCTCCACGGCGAAGACATCGACAAGAAGGTCTTTCACGAGCAGAACCGCAAGACGATCGAAGAGGGTGGCAAGCCTGCTGCGGCGGCCCCTGTCCTACTCGGTATTACCCGCGCCTCTCTCGGAACGGAGTCTTTTGTCTCTGCTGCCTCTTTCCAAGAGACGACACGTGTTCTTACGGAAGCGGCGTGCGAAAGCAAGACCGACTACCTCCTCGACATCAAGGCCAACCTCATTATGGGCCATATGATTCCTGGTGGAACGGGCTACGAGTACCACAAGAAGGTGAACAAGTTCATCGACGCGCAAGCGGCCGAAGAGCTCGACATCGACTTCGAGACAGAAGCAGCGCTAGTCTAATCACAGAGTTGCACAGAGGGGAAAAATATTTAGAGATGGGATTGAGGGAATTTCCCCTTAACCCCATTTCCCTCTGTGTAACTCTGTATTACGGCGTTAAGCATTAAAATTTAACCACCGAGAACACCGAGAGGGGGCGCCTCTTTCATAATTTCTCGGTGCTCTCGGTGTTCTCGGTGGTTATTAACTGGGTTTACTTCATTTTGTCGAGGATCATGTTCTCGAGCTTGAGGATGTCTTTGGTGAAGTTGCGGATCCCTTCAGAGAGTTTCTCGGTCGCCATGGCGTCCTCGTTGAGGAGCCAGCGGAACGACTTTTCATCGACATGAAGCTTTTGAACGGGGTGATCCTTGGCGTGGGCCGGATCGAGCTTGCGAGTGATGGGAGCTGTGGAAGATTTGAGCTCTTCGAGGAAGTTGGGAGAGATGGTGAGAAGATCGCAGCCAGCTAGCTCGAGGATCTCCTCTTTGTTACGGAAAGAGGCTCCCATGATTTGGGTCTTGTAGCCAAATTTTTTGTAGTAGGCGTAGATTTTAGTGACCGATTTCACACCGGGATCTTGGGCTGGAGCATAGCCCGGGACGCCTTCCGCTTTTTTGTACCAGTCGAGGATGCGGCCAACGAAAGGGGAGATGAGTGTGGCGTGGGCTTCGGCGCAGCCAATCGCCTGGACAAGGCTAAAGAGAAGGGTCATGTTGCAGTGAATGCCCTCTTTCTCGAGTTTATGGGCGGCGAGGATCCCTTCCCAGGTGGAGGCGAGCTTGATGAGGACGCGGTCGCGGCTGATGCCGGCGGCCTCATAGAGGGCGATCAGGTGGCGCGCCTTTTCAACAGAGCCCTCGACATCGAAGGAGAGACGGGCGTCCACTTCGGTGGAGACTCGCCCCGGGACGATTTTAAGGATCTCAAGGCCAAAATTGACAAAGACTTTATCGAGGATGTGGGGGAGAGGGGCATGGCTTTTCTTTGTCTTGCCGTAGCGGATGGCGTCATCGACTAAGTGTTGGTACTGAGGTTGCTGACTTGCAGCGTAGATGAGCGAGGGGTTAGTCGTCGAGTCGGTGGGGTGGTACTGGAGGAGCGATTCGAAGTCGCCCGTATCGGCGACGACGATGGTCATTTTTTTCAGTTGATCGAGTTGACTCATGGTATCGGCCCTTGTATGAGATTTTGGAAAAAATGCCCCCGCCCCACAAATTTGGAAAAGGAGCCGGAAAACTGCCCGGGTTCTAGGCTCTCCTCAAAACCGTCCACCAGGATATCCACTTTCTCGCCACTTTGCAAGGCTTGAATCAGCTTGTTTGTCGTGTCGGAGGAGAGGCGAACTCTCATGAGCCCTTGGTGAGGGACAATGGCCTCCTCATGGGTCTCGCCGTGGATGGTCAAAACAAGCGTTTTGCAATCGGGGCTTAACCGGTAGCGGGTCAGGCTTAAGAAGGCTTGCACCTCTTCACCGACCTTGAGCATTTCAAAGATGAGCGAAGGGTGTCTCTGAGCGCTTATGTAGCGAAGGCGCGCCCCGTTGAAGCGACTATCGCCGGCAGAGATCGAATCGATGTTCCAGGGATTGGTCTTTGTGCATCCGACGAGGAGGGCGATGAGAAGGAGATGCTTCAATGGACCTGGCTACCTGTGTCGGTCAATAGGATGAGGACAGCTCCCGTAGCTGTGGCTACGAACGTTCCTGCGAATGTCCAATTTTGCCATTGGCTATCGCTGGCGGCATTTGTGCTGGCCACTGCTGCATCGCCAGTTTGCGCCTGGAGTGAGCCGCTCAACAGCAGGATCAAAATGAATCTTTTCATATGGGCCTAATTGTACATGTTGGACTAATTCTGTCGAGCCTTTTCGGACGGGAGAGCCCTTCCCAATCCTCCCAATCATTTGTCGAGCTTGGCGAGGCCTTCTTTGAGGGCGAGGAATTGCCAGTAGGGGCCGAGCTCTGTTTGGGATACGGCTTGCTGCAGTCGCACCTTTTCCCCCTCCTTGTCCTCGCTTTGGCCGAGCGTGGCAAAGAGCTCCTGAAGCTGCTGGCGCTTCTGACTGTCGTGGATCGGCGTCCAAAGGTCGGGGACAAGGTTCAGAGAACGAAAGGCGTTGAGAATGGAAGTGTGGTATCGAGAGAGATCCTTCTTGAGGACGGCTGAGGTGAGGATATAGGCCGTATCATCCTTAACCACAATGGCTTGGAAAATCTTCATCTCGCCCCAGGCAGACGGTTTGGTGACTTCTGTCAGGCGCCCCTCTCCCGCTCGGGTCGCAAATTTTCCCAGGTCGCGCCACTGAACCTTGGGTTCAGAAAGGTGGAGCTCCTTCACCGCCTTCACATACTCCTTCAGCGTCCCATCGATCTCCTCCGTCGCCAAATTGATCGAGGGGCGAAATTCTCCCGATCCCTTGGCCAGGAATCCAATGTGAATTTCGGGAGAGGGGGTCTTAAGATGGGCGATTTCCCAATCAGCTGGAGGCTGAAAGAGACAGATAAGTGAGGCTAAAAGGGTTAACATTAGTGAGAGGTACTTGCACTCGAATTGTTTTCAATGAGGGCGCTGATGGCAGCGATACCAATCGCGATACCAAAGCCCCATCCAACCATGGAAAGAACCGTCGCATCTCGGGTGGCATACCCCGCACTCCGCCCCATGCGGGCTCTACGAGCATCTCGAGTTTCATCCGAAACACCCGAAGTGCAGACTGCAATGCCTAAAAGAGTAAGCAGAACTTTCCTCATCCCAACCCTCTTAAGGCTTCTTATTGCACAAAGAGCACTTTCGAACAAGTCCCGGAGTGAGTCCGGGATCTCTATTCCCGTAAGTCTCTTAGTGACCAAAAGAAGTGGACGGGCTTGAAGAAGCATAGCCAGCAGTTACGCCGACAACAACGCCGAGCACAACCAACATTCCAAGGCCGATGCCCCAAGCAAAGGTCTCTTCGCTATAGGTTCCGCCCGACTTAGCAGCGCCACCCATTTTGTTTGTTGCTCCTTGAGCGTGGCCAACGTTTCCCATCAATGTGGCGAAAACAGCGAGCGCCATTGCAAATTTTTTCATCTGATTCTCCGTAATTTAGATGTACCGATCTTGCCGAGCCTTATGACTCAGAATCTCTAATATATATTTTTTTGATAATTTTTTCTAGTAGTCTGTCGATACCCTCTGTAATGGGGCTATGACCATCAAGGAGATAGGAGCGAAAATATCGAGAAAATTTCCCTAAAATTCTACTCCGGTGTAGACTATGGGGTTTGAGAACTTGCCTGAGGTTGGGGATGAAAGGATTAGAGTCGGGAAAAGATAAGATCCAGAAGATTTGCGATACGCTGAGAAAAGAGACGCTTGAGCCTGCCAAGCAAGAAGCTCGAGAAATTGTCGAAAATGCTCATATGCAGGCATCTGATGTCGTTGCTGAAGCGAAAAAAAAGGCCCACTCCATCGTCGAAGAATCGGTTCGCGAAATGGAAGAGAAGCGGCGGGTCTTCCACGCCTCTCTCAATCTCGCCTGCCGCCAGGGGATCGAGGAGCTGAAGCAGAAGATCGAAAAAGAGCTCTTCAGCAGCGAGCTTACCCATCTCGTCGTCAAGGAGATGGCCGATCCTAAGGTGATCGCAAACTTGCTGAATAGCTTCATGCACTCGATGGAGGAGAAGGGGATCGAGGAGGACTTCGTCGCCCTGATTCCGAAGGGGGTCTCTCCACGCTCCATCAACGAACTGTTGACTTCCAGAGTCTTAGAAAGGCTCCAAAACAAATCGGTCTCTGTCGGTGAATTTGCAGGGGGACTGCAGATTCAACTCAAGGGGAAAAGAATCACTATCGACATCTCCGATACCGTTGTGCGCGAGTTGATTGCGCAATATATTCGGAGAGATCTCAGAGATCTCGTATTTAATGTGTAGCATGGCCAAATATTACTTCCTCTTGACGGCTTTGCCGCCTTTGACGCTTGGAGTCAAACCAGAGATCACCTTTAAGGAGTTAAAGGAGAATCTGGCTTTGAATCTAACGCGCGCCGATGCGCAAGAGGTGAAGCAGCTTCTCTTGCCCATACACCTCTATAATATCCGCGCCCTCTGGTTAGGGCTCCCTTTCGATGAGAGGGGAAGCTTGGGAGCCAAGGATCTGGAGGAGGCGCTTCTCGTGCAGGAGGGGCTCCCTTCATATCTGATCGAGTTTCTCGACCGCTACGAGTCGACGCAGGACCGGCTCCGTTATTTCTCCTCTCTCTATGCCTCTCTCTACCGAGATGAGCTTCCGAAATTGAAGGGGTTCAATCTCAAGTACTACCGCTTTGAAAGAGAGATGAGGCTTGTCTTGTTGGCCCTCAGGGCCAAAAGGCAGGGGCGCGATCTCATCCGCGAATTGCAATTTGAAGACCCGACCGATCCATTCATCGCACACATGATCGCTCAAAAAGAGGCCCCCGATTACACCCCACCGCAAGAATACGAGGAATTAAAAACCCTTTTTGTGGACAATGTCTCTGAGCCCCTGAAGCTGCACCGAGCTATTTTGCAATATCGGTTCGATAAAGTGGAAGAGATGGATGAAAATCAAGACTTTAGCATCGATTCGGTCTTAAGTTATATCGTCCGTTTAATGATTGTCGAATCGCTTGCCGATTTGGATCAAGAGCGGGGAAAGATGGAAGTGGAACAATTGAGTCAGTATGGATAAACAGAAAACAGCAACCGGCACAGTCGTGCAGGCTTTTGGGAACCTTTTGCACGTCCGCTTCGATGGAGCGATCCGGCAGGGGGAAGTCGCACGCGTTAAACTCGGAGAGGAGTCGCTCCTCGCTGAAGTGATTGAGATTGCTGGCAACGATGCGAAAATCCAGGTTTTTGAAGATACGCGCGGCATCAAATTAAACACGCCCGTCCACTTCACCGGCCACCTATTGGAAGCGGAGCTGGGGCCCGGCCTCCTCTCGACGATCTTCGATGGCCTCCAAAACCCGCTTGAGAAAGTCGCTGAGGCGACGGGGATCTACTTGTCTCGAGGCGTCTATTTGCCGCCGCTTGACCGCTCCAAACACTGGGACTTCCAGCCGGTTGCGAAGGTGGGCGATCTTCTCCATCGGGGCGAGACGATCGGTTCGGTTCAAGAAGGGCGTTTCAAACACCTGATTATGATTCCGTTTTCCCAATTTGGGAAAATCAAGATCACCCATGTCGCCAAAGCGGGCGCCTATACGATCGATAGCGTCATTGCCACGGGCGTTGACGAAAAGGGGCATCCTCTCGAGTTCACAATGGTGCAGCGCTGGCCCGTTAAAAATGCCCTCATGGAGGGAAAGAAGATCCGCCCTACGCGGATGATGGATACGGGGTTGCGGATCCTCGATACCCAATTTCCCGTCTTGAAGGGGGGCACTTTTTGCTCTCCGGGTCCCTTTGGCGCCGGAAAGACGGTGATGCAGCACCACCTCTCTAAGTATTCGGCTGTGGACCTAGTCGTCATCGTCGCCTGTGGTGAACGGGCGGGCGAAGTCGTCGAAGTCCTCCGCACCTTCCCGCAGCTCATCGATCCTCACACGAACGAATCGCTCATGAAGCGGACCGTGATGATCTGCAACACCTCCTCGATGCCCGTCGCCGCCCGCGAAGCTTCGGTCTACATGGGGGCCGCCATCGCCGAATACTATCGGCAAATGGGGCTCGATGTCTTGCTCCTCGCCGACTCGACGTCTCGATGGGCGCAGGCGATGCGCGAAATGTCGGGCCGTTTGGAAGAGATCCCGGGCGAAGAGGCGTTCCCCGCCTATCTCGCCTCTCGCATCACCTCGTTTTACGAGAGAGCTGGCCTCATCGAACTGAAAAACGGCAAGACGGGGTCGCTGACGATTGGGGGGAGTGTCTCTCCAGCGGGAGGGAACTTCGAAGAGCCGGTGACGCAGGCCTCTCTCTCAGTGGTCGGCGCTTTCCACGGCCTATCGCGCGCCCGCTCCGATGCGCGCCGCTACCCAGCTATTGACCCGCTGATCTCTTGGACCAAATATCTCTCTGAGGTGGGCCAAGAGCTCAATGTGCGCTTGCCCCATTGGGCGGATAAAGTGAAAAAAGCGGCCATTCTTTTGCGCAAAGGCGATGAGATTGGCAAGCGGATGGAGGTCGTCGGGGAAGAGGGCGTCGCCATCGAGGACATGATCATCTTCCTGAAGGCCGATCTCTATGAGTTTTGCTATTTGCAGCAAAACGCGTTTGACAAAGAGGATTGTTACTGTCCGTTGGAGAGGCAAATTGAGCTCTTCAGCCTCATCCAAAGAATTTTCGAAGCCCTGTTCGAATTTGATGTGCACGATGCAGCGCGCAGTTTCTTTCTAAATTTGCAAAACGAGTTAAAGAACATCAACTTTTTGCCATTCCATTCGAAAAAATACTTCGATGCGATGGCTGCTATTGAAGAAAAAATCAATCAGAAGATCAAAAAATTATGAGAAAGGTTTACGATCGGATCGTCGATATGAGAGGGAACCTGATTTCCGTAGAAGCCGTCGGGGTTTCTCTCGGAGAAGTGGCCCGCGTTCAAAAGCCCAATGGGGCCTCCACCTATGCACAGGTGCTCCGCTTCGACGACGACCTCGTCACTCTGCAGGTCTTTGAGAACACGCGGGGCATTTCGACGGGGGACCAGGTCTCCTTCTTGAACCGGCAGGTGCGCGCGACCTTCACCGACGATCTCCTCGGCCGTAGACTCAATGGCGCCGGCGTCCCTATCGATGGAGGTCCCGAGATCATCGGCACTGAAGTCGATATCGGCCAGCCCTCCTTTAACCCGATCAAGCGCATTGTCCCTTGCGAGCTCGTTCGAACCAACATCCCGATGATCGATGTCTTCAACTGCCTTGTGAAATCGCAGAAAATCCCCATCTTTTCGGTCGCTGGAGAGCCCTACAACGAACTCCTCATGCGCATCGCGAACCAGACCGACGTCGACGTCGTCATCATCGCAGGCATGGGCCTTCGCTTCGACGACTACCAGGCCTTTATCGACAACGCCGAGAGAGCGGGTTCGATTGAGAAGACGGTCATGTTCATCCACAAAGCGACCGATCCCGCCGTTGAGTGTATTCTCGTTCCCGATATGGCCCTTGCGGTCGCCGAGAAATTTGCCCTCGAAGGGAAGGACGTCCTGGTCATGATGACCGACATGACCGCCTTTGCAGACGCCATCAAGGAGATCGCCATCACGATGGACCAGATCCCATCGAACCGCGGTTATCCTGGCTCTCTCTATTCCGACCTGGCCTCGCGCTATGAAAAAGCGGTCGATATCGAAGGGAGCGGCTCCATCACGATCATCTCCGTGACGACGATGCCCGGCGGCGACGTGACCCACCCCATCCCCGACAACACCGGCTACATCACTGAAGGGCAGTTTTATCTCCATGGGGGCAGCATCGATCCCTTTGGTTCGCTTTCACGACTGAAGCAACAGGTTATCGGCAAAGTGACCCGCGAAGATCACGGCGATCTCGCCAATACGATGATCCGCCTCTACGCCGATTCGAAAAAGGCGCGCGAAAGGCAGGGGATGGGCTTCCGATTGTCCAGATGGGATGAGAAGCTCCTCCGCTACTCGTTCCTCTTTGAAGAGCGGATGATGAATCTCCATGTGAACCTCCCGCTGGAGCAAGCGCTCGATTTAGGCTGGCTGACGCTCGCCGAATGTTTTGAGCTGGAAGAGATCGGCGTCAAGAAACAGATCTCCGACAAATATTGGCCTAAAGAACTCCCGCTTGAACGATGACTATTAAACTGACAAAAAATGAGCTCCGGATCCAGCAGACTAGGCTCAGTCAGTTCCAGCGCTATTTGCCCACTTTGCAGTTGAAAAAGGCGATGCTCCAATTTGAAGTGAGCTTGGTCCTCATGGATATCCAGAAATTGAAAGAGGAGTTTGACCTCCTCCGCTCTCGCGTGGAAGTATTTTCTCCCTTTCTCGTTGAAAAAGTGGCCTGCGACGTGATGCAGTACGCCGAAATCCTTCTGGTGAAAAAGAGCTATGAGAACGTCGCAGGCGTCGAGATCCCCATTTTTGGGAAAGTGATCTTCCGGGAGCCCGACTATTTCCTCTTCGACACACCCGTCTGGACCGACCGGGCGACCGAACTCGTGCGAGACCTCATTACGGCCCGTGAAAAGATCAACGTCGCTGAAGAGAAGAAGCGCGCCCTTGAGAAGGAGCTGCGCGAAGTCTCCATCCGCGTGAACCTCTTTGAAAAAATCCTCATTCCCCGCTCTACAGACAACATCAAGAAGATCCGGATTTTCCTTGGCGATCAGCAGCTTGCGGCAGTCTCGCAGGCAAAAGTTGCCAAGCGGAAAATCGCCATGCGGAAGGCTGCACAATGATTGTCGATCTCCATAAATATCTGATCATCGGCAGCCGCTCTGAAATGGACCGTTTCTTTGCCCTTGCGCAGCGCGCCGGCTTTGTGGAGTTCATTGGACTCTCCCACAAAAAAGCGCTGGAAATGCCCGAGGATGCCAAGACCCTCCTCTCCGCGATCAAAATCATTCGGCAACATACGGCTCCAGCCGGCGAATCGTACCATCCCACGCTCGATCCCGTCAGCCTCGCGAGCCGCATCGTGAAACTCAACGCCGATTTTGAGAAGCTACAGGAAGAACAGCGCCTTCTCAAGGCCGAGATCGCTAGAGTCTCTGCCTTTGGCGACTTTTCGCGGTCAGACCTCGACAAGATGGAAAGTGAAGGGAAGCGCTATTTTCAGTTTTTCTGCATGAAGAGCGCTCTCGCGAGCGATCTTTTTCTCCCTCCTGAAGTCATCTACGTCGGCACCGAATACGACCTCGATTATTTTGTCGCCATCAACAAAGAGCGGACCCAGTATCCCAAAATGATCGAGATCACGATCGATCGCCCCGCTCCCGAGCTCAAGAAGCTGCTCCTCCAAGTGCAAATGGAGATCATTCAAACGGAGAAAGAGATCCACGATTCGGCCCGCGCCCACCACTACCTGCAAGGGGGGCTGAACGATTATTTGAACGACTACCACCTGCAGCTCACCAAGCACGACGTCGCCTCGCCCCTTGGAGAGTCGCTCTTCGCTATCGAAGCGTGGATCCCCAAGACGAAAATCAAGTCTCTCGCCGGCCTCCTCAGCACTTTTGACATCTACGCTGAAGAAGTCGCGATTGAGGAGCACGACCGGATCCCCACCTGCATTGAGAATAAAGGCGCAGGCAAAGTGGGAGAAGACCTCGTTCAGGTGTACGACATTCCGAGCCACACGGATAAAGACCCCTCTATGTGGGTCCTCTGCTTTTTTTGTTTCTTCTTCTCCATCATCATCTCCGACGCCGGTTACGGACTCATCTACCTTTGCCTTGGCCTCATTCTGAAAAAGAAATTTCCCAAGGTAGGTGGCATGGGCAGGCGGTGCATCAATTTGACCATCGCTATCGGCGCCTGTTGCATTTTCTGGGGAGCGATGTCGGCCTCGTTTTTTGGCATTGAGATTGGGCCCAATAACCCCTATCGGAAAGTCTCCTTTTTCCATTACCTTGCCACTACGAAGGCCGAGTATCACATGAAGATGAAGGACAAGGTCTATGACGAGTATCTCAGAGAATACCCGGCCGTGGCGAGTGCCACCGACGGGCACGATTTTCTCGTCAAAGCCTCTAAAACCGTCGACGGCACCGTCAAATACGAAGCGCTCAACGACTTTTACGACAGCATCCTCCTCGAGTTATCCCTCTTCATCGGCTTTGTCCATATCAGCCTCTCTTTCCTGCGCAATCTGAAGCGCAACTGGGGTGGGGTGGGGTGGATTATTTTCATGGTGGGCGGCTATCTCTATTTCCCCTCCTTTCCCGACGCGACTTCGTTTGTCAATTATCTCGGTTTGCTCTCGAAGCCGGTCGCCTACGCCGCGGGGAAGAAGATTTTATTTGCTGGACTTGGCATTGTTTTCGTCATTGCGATTTTGCAGAAGAAGAAGTGGATGGCTCTCCATGAGCTCACCAATGCGATTCAGATTTTTGCCGACGTTCTCTCTTACATCCGTCTTTACGCGCTCGCGCTCGCTGGCATGATTATGGCCAGTACCTTTAATGGCATGGCGATGAAAATGGGCCTGCTGACGGGTGGGATTTTTGTCCTCTTGCTCGGCCACCTGATTAACATGTCCCTTTCGATACAGAGCGGCATTATCCACGGATTGCGTCTTAATTTTCTCGAGTGGTACCGCTATAGTTTTGAAGGAGGCGGCCGTCTTTTTAACCCCCTTCGTTTACGTAAGAATAAATAGGAGTTTTTACTATGGATATTGATATGATTGGACCCGCAATTGCGATGGGTCTTGGATGCGTGGGCAGCTCGATTGGCTGCGGCATCGCAGGTATGGCCTCTCACGGGGTGATGAGCAGAGTGGATGAAGGGCACGGAAAGTATATCGCCTATTCAGCCATTCCCGCCTCGCAGTCGATCTACGGATTTATTCTGATGATTTTGATGGCCGGCAATATCAAATCTGGGTCGCTCTCTGGAGTTGCAGGGATAGGGATAGGGTTATTTGTGGGGTTTGCTCTGATGGCATCGGCGATTTTCCAAGGGAAAGCGGCGGCCACGGCGATCCAAGCATCGGCCAAGCAGCCTGCGATCTACGGAAAGACGGGCGCAGCGCTTGGGATCATTGAGTCGTTTGCGCTCTTTGCCTTCGTCTTCGCCCTCCTGCTCATGTAGAAAACAAGATCGCTTCCCTTTGCGTCTTGGCGTCTCCGCGGCTTTGCGTTCACACGGTTAAACGCGAAGACGCAAAGTCGCAAAGACGCTAAGGTGGCGCTTTTAGTGGTTGAATTCGTCGAGGGCGAGGCAAAGGCCCGCTAGGCGATCGGCCGCCGCCTGCTGCTCTAGCGTCACTGACCCTGGATTGCCCAGAATCGCGTCCACCTGCTGCAGATCCTCATCCACGTGCATCGCGAGCTCAATGGAGGGGAGCCTCTTCGTCATCTCATCCATCTTCTCCGCAACCTGCTTGGCAAGTGATGCGATCTCCTCTTGGTCTTCCTCAGGCGAAAGGGCCTCCGCCTGCTCCGAAAGCGCCGTAATCTCCTTGTTCAATTCCTCCACAGACGCCGCATACGGGGTCAGCTCGTTGTTGAGAAAATCGACTCTCCCATCCACTGTCTCGAGATGGTGCTGCCGAATGACTTCAATGGACTGATCTAGCGTTGTAGGTGAAGCGAGAAGGAGAAATCGGGATAATAAAGTAGCTAACATGGTTTACCTCAGTTTAAAAGGTATTCATTTTCATCGATTTAAGTGTTAATCGTCAAGCCAGCTTTGCTCAAAAGAAATCGGATCACAAGAATCGGGTGCAAAAGGAGGTTTTTTGTGAGTGCTGTGTAGTTGACAGAGAGGAGCTTTTTTTGCATCGGTGGGAGCTGCAACATGGCATCGGCGATCCACTCCCCATAAGGCGGCGGCAGAGGCGGCAACTGGGCCAGAGGGAAAAAAGCAACCCCCCGGGTTTCTTCGCTGAGGCGGGCAGAACCGCTGAGGATGGTGCACTCGTAGAGATAGGTCCGTTTGGAGAGGCGATTGATCGGAATATAATCGCCGACCAAGCGATCTACTTTGACAGTAAACCCCGTTTCTTCCAAAATTTCCCGTACAACGGCCTTCTGGGGCGACTCAGGTGGGTCGATGCCGCCGCCGGGAAGAACCCAAACAGGGACGTCGCGCCGCTTGGTGAGCAACACAGAATACCCGTCGGGAGAAAAGACGACGCCGGCAACGCTTTTTGGATGGTCCATGCGCACAATAGTAGCCCTTTTTCCGATTTTTTTCCTCACCCTACTCACCAGCTGTTACAAGAACCACCTCTACGTCCAGCAAGAGTGGGTCGATCGAAATTTCTTAGCCAGCTCCCATGTGGGTACGCCCGATCGAAGACAGGAACATCCCCCCGAAGGGCAAAGGCTCCTCATCAGCTGGAAGTTTCCCTCGAATCTCATCCATGAACAATTGACCATGGCCACGACCGTCCGGTTTTGGGACAACACCGAAGAAGTATTCTACCTCCCCATCAAACGGTCTTGGGGCTATGAAGCGTATCTTTTCACCCAATGCAAAATCCTCACCTACCGGATCCAAGTGATCAACGCCTGCAATGAGGTTGTGGACACGTGGGAACATCACTTCTGGACTGAGCTGATCGACATCGACCGGAGCAGCGACGATGTTTGCTCCCAGTCCAAGCAAGGATCTGTAATAGAAACGCCATAGTTGAGGAGCGAGCGGGCATCTCCCAGCGGCTGCTTTCCCTCAAACAAGTGGCTCTCGAGCATCAGCCCTGCAATCGCCTTATTTTCAACCGCTTGCTCCACCACTGACGCAAAGACCTCTCCCTGCCTTCGGTGGTCTTTTCTGCAGTTGCCGTGGGAGCAGTCGATGATCAATCTCTGCTCGAGGCGATGTTCTCTCAGTTCGCGGAGCGCATTTGCAATCGATTCGGGATCGTAGTTGGGTGAGCTTTCTGAACCGCGCAACACCAAGTGCGACAGCGGATTGCCCCGCGTCTCCAAGGCCGCCACATGACCCCTCGCATTGATGCCGATATGCGAATGGGGGATTCTTGAGGTCAATATTCCTGCGATGGCCACATCCAACTCGCCCCGAAAGTCGTTCTTAAATCCTACGGGGAAGTGCAATCCTGAAGCCATTTGTCTGTGCGGTTGGGACGCCGATGTCCGTGCGCCGATCAGTCCCCACACCACCACGTCATCGAAGTAGGGCGTCGCGATGGGCTCGAGCAATTCTGTTGCGCAAGCCACGCCCAAATCGGCAATCTGCAAAAACAACTCGCGCGACTTCCGTAAACCCGCTGCGATGTCATTTGTCCCGTCCAAGTGGGGATCGTAGAGCATCCCTTTCCAACCCAGCCGTGTCCTTGGCTTTTCGATGAAGAGGCGCATGATGGGGAAGAACGATCTCTCTATCTCTGGCGTGAGCTTTTTCAGCCGTCTTGCATATTCCAACGCTGATTCGGAGTCGTGAATAGAGCAAGGGCCTACGATCACCACCAGCCGTTCGTCTTTTCTCTCCAATATTTTTTGGGCGGTACGCCGGGCATCAGCGATGAAGTCGCGCGCGATGAGCGGCAGCTCGTGTTTGATTTGGGAGGGCGTTGGAAGTTCCATGAGCAACCATCCTAGGAAAAAAACCGATTTCTAAGCAATCATTATTGGCGACAAAAAACGGTTATGTAACGATCTTATTTTAAGGTATTTATGTTTGTATGTACAAAATACGTACATTTGTAATATAATGGAGGAGGAGAGGGTGAAATGAAGCAAGACAGGATTGAGTTTAGGATCAGCCACCAGGAGCGTCAGCAGATTGAGACAGCTGCGTCATTTCTTGGGATGAACGTTTCCACCTACTTGCGCTTGATTGCCTTGGAACGCTCCGTAGAGATCTTGAAGAATAGTGAAACAGTCGTTTTATCTGATAGAGATAGAGATCTATTTCTTAGAGCTTTAGAAAATCCGCCTAAACCTAATAAAAATCTGAAAAAAGCCTTTGCCTCCTATCGGCGCAAGGGTGGAAAATTTTCCTAGATGTCGGAAATCGTTCCTATTACCGAAGTCACAGTTGGACAGTGCAAAGGATTTTCTTGCGGTCAAGAGCTGTTGGATGAATATCTTAAACGTTATGCCAAAGGCAACCACCGCAAAGGTGTCGGTAAAACGTTTGTGGTACTACTTGAACAGCACGTAGTGGGATTTTATACATTGAGCATGGGAAATATCGAATTCAACTCTGTTCCCAAAAGTTATCAAGTAGGTCTGCCAAAATACCCTATTCCTATCGGCCGCATAGGACGACTGGCGGTAGATTCACGTCAGAAAGGGCGGGGATTGGGTAAGTTTCTATTGACCAGTGCACTTCACAAAATATGGGATGCATCTCAGATAGTTGCGGCTTATGGAGTAGTGGTTGATGCCAAGAACTCTGAAGCAGTTACTTTCTACCAGCATTTCGGATTTATCCCTTTTGAAAACCAATCGTTATCTCTTTTTCTGCCTCTTGCTTCCCTAAGAGAATGTTTCTAGTAGCCAGTTCCGCGCGATTTCTCCGAAATCGGCGTCAGGGCGAGAGGGGAGGCCCCCCTCTCGCGCTCTCCCCCCAGATTACCTTCCGGCGAAGGGGAAAGCCATGAGGCCGCCGTCGACGATGAGGGTAGTGCCTGTGATATAGGAGGCGGCTGGAGAGGCTAGGAAGAGGACGACTTGCGCTACCTCTTCGGGCTGGCCAACGCGCTGCATGGGGACACCTGTGCAGGCATCATGGGCGAGGAAGTCCTCCATCTTCTCCTGCGGAGGGCACTGCGCGCGAAGGAGGGGCGTGTCGATTGGACCGGGGGCAATGGCGTTCACTCGGATTCCGTTCAGCGCCACTTCGGCAGCTACACTGCGCGTAAGCCCCTCGACGCCCGCTTTAGCCGCCGCATAGAGCGATCCGCCGGGCGCACCTAGGTAGGCGTTGACCGATGAGGCGTTGATGATCGCCTTTCCCAGTTGCTTGTCCGCCTTCATCACTCTCACTTCATGTTTGAGACAGAAAAAGACCCCTTCTAGATCCGTCTGGATGGGATTTTCTGGCTCGCTGAGATGGAAAGGGTCAAAGGTCGTGTCTTCGATCAGAGCGGGTGTGGGTGCAATGCCCGCATTGTTGTAAGCGATATCGAGCTTGCCGTACTTGGCGATGATCCCATCGATGAGCTTTTTTACCTGTTTTTCCACCCGCACGTCGGCTTGGATATACTCGATCTCAACCCCCTTCGCCTGGATGGTCGGCAGCGCAGCGTCGTAGTTCGCCTTCTCCCGGCTACAAATCACCACCTTGGCGCCCTCTTGGGCAAACGCGATCGCCGTGCTCAGGCCAATGCCGCTCGTGCCCCCCGTAACGAGTACCACTTTATTTGTAAAACGATCCGACTGACCCCAGAGAAGCAGGGGAACGAGAAAGATGAGGACGCGCATGAGAACACCCCTTTTTAATTGAAATTTTCCAGTTTGAGAACGATTGCGGCAAGCTGTTTCTGGGTTTGAGTGAGGGTCTCTTCCAGTTTTTCGACGACTTCGCGGGGGGCGCGGGAACGGAAATCTTGATTGGAGAGCTTTACCTGTGTCGACTCGAGGAGCTTCTGGAGCTTTTCCCTCTCTTTTTCGAGGCGCGATTTCTCCTTGGCGCGGAGCGATTCGGGAATGGGGATCATAAGCTTGAGGGGGCCGACGATGGCGCTGGCGCCAAATGAGGCGGGCTCATGGGTGGTGAAGGTGACCTTTGTCGTGGGAGTGAGGGCGGTGAGGATGTTCTGATGCGCCTCGGCCGTCTTCCAGTGTTGCGGCGCAGAGCAAAGGATGAGCTCGGTCTTTTCCGATGGAGGAAGTTGCATCTCAGCGCGGATGTTGCGCACTTGGCGCACGAGTTCATTCATCTGCTCAAACGTCTTCTCGATCTCCTCATCCGATTGTCCCATCGGCTCCGGATAGGGAGCGACGATGCAGGCAGGGGAGCGGAGCGCTTGGATCGTTTCGGCAGTGTAGGGATCGCATTTGTGCGATGGAAGGAGTGGGAAATGATCGCGAAGGAGAGAGAAGATCTCCTCGGTGATGAAAGGGGAGATGGGGTGCATGAGGCGCATCGCGTTGCAGAGGAGGATGACGAGGAGCCGCTGTTTGTTGGCTTTGAGGGCCTCATTGCCCACTTTGCCGAAGAGAACCGGTTTGGCGAGCTCGACGTAGGTGGCGCAGAAGTCGTTCCAGAAAAACTCGTAGGCGCGGGTCGCCGCTTTGTCGAAGGTGTATTCGGCGAGATTTCGGTTGATCTCTCTGGTAGTGCGGTTGAGGAGCGAGAGGATCCACTTGTCTTCGAGGGTGAGGAGGGAGAGATCGAGCCCTTGGGAGAGCGATTCGGCGGTAAAGCCCTCGAGGTTCATGAAGACAAAGCGGGAGCCGTTCCACACTTTGTTGGCGAAGTTTTTGTACTCCTCAAAGCGGCGCCGGTCGAGGTCGATCTGCCGCGCATGAGTGACGCTGGAGCAGAGCGCCAGACGCATCGCGTCGGTTCCATATTCGTCGATGATCTCGAGCGGGTCGATGATGTTTCCCTTAGACTTGGACATCTTTTCCCACTTCGACTCGACATCCTTGGCAGGCGGCTCGCCGAGATCGTAGCGCTTCTTCTCCTCGGGCTTTAGATAGACCGCGCCATGGGCCGTATTGCGCCAGTACGATTTGCCATAAATGAGGCCGTGCAAAAACGTCTCGCGGAAGGGGACTTTGTGCATGACGTATTCGCCCATCATGATCATTCGCGCGACCCAGAAAAATAAGATATCGTGTCCCGTGATCAGCGTCGCCGTCGGGTAGAATTTTTTCAACTCGTGCGTCTTCTCGGGCCAGCCGAGCGTACTAAAAGGCCAGAGCGCCGAGGAGAACCAAGTATCGAGGACGTCTGGATCTTGGGTCCATGTTTCGTCGGTCCCTGGGGGCTGCCCTTCGCCATCATAGCAGATCATCTCCTTGCCCTTTGTCCAGATCGGGATCCGATGTCCCCACCACAATTGGCGCGAGATGCACCAATCGCGCAAGTTCTCGATCCAGTGGAAGTAGGTAGATTCCCAGTGGGGTGGAATCAGCGTGACCCGTTTGTCCCTCACCGCAGAGATGAGCTTCTCTTTAAAATGGCTCATCTTGATGAACCACTGCTTGGAGAGATAAGGCTGCAGCACGGCCTTCGAGCGGTACGAGACGCCGACGCGCAGTTTGTGGGGCTCTTTCTTGACTACCAGCGGCCCCAAATCCCGCAGTACCGACTCGCGCGCCTCTTCCATCGTCTGGCCCGCGTAGCGCCCCTCTTTGATCTTCCCATCGGGCGTCATGATATTGATGAAGGGCAATTTGTGTCTTAAGCCCACTTCGGAGTCATTGAAGTCGTGTGCGGGCGTGATTTTCACGACACCGCTTCCGAAAGCTGGATCGACGAATGCGTCGGCGATGATGGGGATCAGCCTATCGGTCAATGGCAAGCGGATCTTCTTGCCCACCATCTCGGCATACCGTTCATCACTTGGGTGGACCGCTACGGCTGTATCTCCGAGCATGGTCTCGGGCCGCGTCGTTGCGATGATCACGTGCCCTTGGCCCTCCAGCGGATACTTGATGTGCCACAGGAACGAGTCGCGCTCCTCGTGCTCCACCTCGTCATCAGACAGGGCCGTCTGCGTCACCGGGTCCCAATTGACCAGGTAATCGCCCTGGTAGATGAGCTTCTCGTCGAACATTTTCTTAAAGCAAGTGCGGACCGCTCGATTGCACCCCTCGTCCATCGTAAAGCGCAACCTGGACCAATCGCACGAGCAGCCCAGCTTCTTCAGCTGCGACAAAATCTGCCCTTCGCTCTCCTCTTTCCAGCTCCAGACATACCCTAAGAACTCCTCTCGAGAAAAGTCTTTGCGCCGTTTGCCCGTCTTGGCATATAGCTGCCGCTCCACCACTGTCTGGGTGGCGATCCCCGCATGGTCGGTCCCGGGAACCCACAGCGCCTCGAACCCCAGCATCCGCTTCCATCGGATCAAGATGTCCTGCAGCGTATCGACCAGCGCGTGGCCCATATGCAAAACGCCCGTCACATTCGGCGGAGGGATCACGATGCAAAACGGCTCTTTTTTGGACAGTGGATCGGCGCCAAAGTAGCCCCCCTTTTCCCAGAAAGAGTACCACTTATCTTCGACGAGTTTGGGGTCGTAGGCCTTAGGCAATTCGCTCATAGTGGAAAAATTTTAGCAGAAGCAGCCATTAAAAACCAAATAGGTAAAAATAACCCAATTGGCCATTCCCTCGGGGGCGCTAGATGGTAATTTGGGTGTAAAAATATATTTGTTAGAAGCGGGCTATTTTTTGGAAGAGTGATCTGATTTCTCGCGCTGATTCTTCAGGGAATAGCTAGTGCTTCGGCCTCCTTCCTCATTTTTAATGAGGATGCCTCGCTCGAGGAGGTCGAGGATGTCTCGGTAGGCAGTGTCCTGTGAACACTGAGTCATTTTGGCCCATTTCGATGAGGTTAGTTTGCCCTCAAAACCATCCAAGAGGCGGTTAATGACCTTTCGTTGCCTCTCATTAAGGGGAATTTCGGCGAGAGCCTCCCAAAATTGCGACTTGTAGAGGATCGTATCGAGAGTCTCTAACGCTTCATCAATGGCTCTGCTAAGGCAGTGAAAAAACCACTCGATCCATGGAGTGATATCCAGCCCATCCTTCTGCGTTTTTTCTAAGACGGCGTAGTAGCCCTTTCTCTCCTTCTGGATCTGCCCAGATAAGCTATAGAAACGGCGGGAGCTCTTCTCGGAGCGCGCCAGCAGCAAGTCTCCGATTGCGCGTGCAATACGGCCGTTCCCATCGTCAAACGGATGGATGGTGACAAACCAGAGATGTGCTATGGCCGCCTTGAGAACGAGATCTGTCGACGTGTCCTGGTTGAACCAGTCTAAGAAGAGGGCCATCTCGTGTTCGACGCGTTTGGCTTCAGGAGCTTCAAAATGGACGGTTTCTTTCCCCATCTGGCCAGAAACCACTTCGACGGGTCCTGTGCGCCATGCGCCAACTCGTATTTTCGAAAATCCGCTACGGCCTGTGGGAAACAATGAGGAGTGCCACCCGAACAGCCTCTCTTTGGTTAGCGGTTGGTCAAATTTCTGCGTGGCATCGAGCATCATGAGAACGACCCCCTCCACGTGTCTATCGACCGGTTTTAACGCGCCTATATCCATGCCAAGATGTCGGGCAACCGAGGATCTCACCAATGACTGGTCTAAGATTTCCCCCTCGATCTGGCTCGATTTGACGACATCCTCCGTCAAAGTCTGCAGGATGGTCTCCTCCCGTACTTGAAAGCCGATCGATTCCATGCCGCCGATCAGGCGCCCTTGTTTATGGCGCAGCTGGATCAGCAGAGGGGTGAGTTTCTCTTGGTCCCACAGGAAGTGGGGCCAGTCCTTCTGTTCGTGTATGTACATATAACGCCATGATAACACCTAATCTCCGCAAAAGCCAAGCTAATCTCCGCAAATCATGCGGAGATTAGAAGGGTTAATCTCCGCATGATTTTGTAAGTTGCTTATATAGAGTTAGTTGTGTCCGTCTCTGTACCAGAGGGCGATGCAGAGGTTGCCGTCGACGTTGGCGCCGCTGCGGATTTCGGCGCGGAGCTCTGCGTCCGTTTTCAGCTCCACTTCGATGAACTCGAAGGGATCGAGTTTCTGCGCCCCTTTCTTGTGGGCGTTTTTGGCTAGGGTGTAATGGAGCTTTTGATCGCAAATGCCCGGAAAGGGGTGGCACGATCCGAGGAGGATGAGCTCATCGGACCAGTAGCCGGTCTCTTCGAAGAGCTCCCGCTGAGCGCCAGAGAGCGGGTCTTCCCCCTTCTCGAGTCTGCCGCCAGGGGGGCCGAGGAGCGTTTTGCCAGTGGGGTGTCGATACTCGCGATTGAGGACCCAAAGGCCGTCGGAGGTTTGGGCGAGGATCACGACGGCGTCATTGTCGAGGATAATGGAGGTGTAGTGGTGGGTGAGGCCATCGGCGCGCTCAAGGAGGTCTTGCCGTAGGCTGAAAAAGCCCGAGTGGAGAAGCTTAGAGGATTTGACTTTAGGATTCATTTTTTCCTACGCAGCGGTAAAAGAGTTCAATTTGTCGGTGGAGTTCCTTTTTCTCCCACCAGAAGGCGCG
>DATIIR010000045.1:0-9573 GCA_035479435.1 Chlamydiales bacterium | reverse complement strand
AAGGTGACGCGCGAGCGCGTGCGTCAGATCGAGGCGAAAGCGCTCCGCAAGATGCGCCACCCCACCCGCGCCAAACAACTCCAAGCCTTCCTCGACCTCCTCGAAGGGGAATAGCCCTCTACTTCTGTATAAGTGCGACGCGGTTATGGAAATCTAGGCAGACGGCATGTGCTTTAAAAAAATCAATTCCGAGTATGCCGTCGCACTCCATCTGATCGGTAAAGTCTAACAACTTAAATTGCATGCCGCCAAAATCGTGATCCCCGGCGATCAATTTGCGAGTCACGACTTCTTTGCTATCTGAAGACCTTCTGAAAATCGAACGGGTAGCTCCTGTGTCTAAAACGAATAGGTTGATTCCAAAATCTGTTTCAAAATGTAGAGCGATTCCCCACTTATGAATTTCAAAAGGAACTTGAATGAAGTTGTCAAAAGAACAGCCAGCCTCATTGATTAATGAAACGAGATCTTTAGCAAGATAGAGAGCCGAATTAGGAAAGTCAAAAAAGCAAGCGGTCTCATTGAATAGAGTCCAACCAATCCTTCCATGGATAGTGTAGAGTTCTAGTTGATCCTTAAATTGATCCCATATTCCTGTGGACTGCCAGGTTCTGGCGTCGCTGACGAAGTCGAGATTTTCTTCGTAACCCACCAGTCCTTGAACGGTTAAGTTTAATAGTTTGACTTCAGGTAGTCGGAATCTCTCGGTGGGATATTTTTTTCCTCTGATTCCAACATAATCTGAAAGGCCGTCAGGTTGTTTATTTTTGACCTTTTGTAAGAATCTTTTCTGAAGATCGATGGGATGTGAAGAGCCTAAATCGAGTAAAACAGAATGTTTTTTCCCCTCAATTTCAATTTGGACTGTCGGCCTGTCGACGAAGGGGAAAAAGCTAACAGGAAGGCGGACATAATTCTGCTCACAAGCCTCCTTTTTAAGAAAGAGCGAGATTCCCAAGACCGTAACGCATAAAGGAATCAGCAATCTCGCTATTTTCATCTTCTCGGTTATCAATTTATTTTTTTGTATGGAAGGGGGCTGGGACTGCAATGTAAAGCGGCTTTACATTGGGGGTTGGAGCGTAGCGGGATCGAACCGCTGACCTCAACAATGCCATTGTTGCGCTCTACCAACTGAGCTAACGCCCCAAAATGAACAAACCCCCCGAAGGGGGTAGCTGAAGCTGAGTATTTTACACACTTTTCCTATTTTGATACAAGCAGAGCTTCTAGCTGCTCTGGCCTGCGACGGATGGCGGTGGATTGAACCTTTCTCTAATATCTGGCATAGGGGCGATGCGGAGGCTCTCGTCCATCCACTTAGATATGTCGTCTACTGAACACTGGGGCGCAGAAGCGCGATATTCATGGAAAGGACAGCAGGGCATCCCCGACCACAGGTCGAGAGGCTTCGGGTGGATGTGCTCTCGCATCTTCGCTTTAAAATGAGCCATACCCTGCGGGGAGAGGCTAATCCACCGGTTGCCAAATGCTGGCACTCGTTCAACAACCTGTTGCCACCAGGAGTCTAAATTTCTCCCTTCATACAACTCTATGCTCCCCAGTGAGTCGGTTTCTTGGATTTTCTCATTGATCACCAAAGTCAAAAAACTTCCGCGATCTGATAAGTCTTTCTTCGCTTTTGATGCCTGATCCTGGATGCCGGCAACAACTTCACTGACTTCTCGGATCGCCTCTTGTTCGGCAGAGGAAAGTTTGGACAGGTCTTGATAAGATCTAAGCCACTGAGCGCATAGTCCTCGAATGGATCCTAAATCTTCGCTCTCCCTTAAGGACAATTTCAAGAGAGAGTCTTGAGTCGTTGTCATGGTTTTAAGATGTTCTAGCGCTTTCACTTGAGTCATTCTCTCCTCGACTCGGGCGAGCCTTGCGCTGACATTCTTTCGCTCCAAGAGGTCTGGCTCTAGGTCACGGATTCTCGCACATTGCGACCGGATGTCCAAAATGGCTTTCTGATATTTCTCAGTAGCTGCTTCCGCAGGGAACAATCCCTCTTCCATTCCCGCAACAAATTGGGTTTCCAAAGGCCCAAGATCTCGATGGACTTGTTCGACTAAAATACGCGCTTCAGCGGCTCTATATTTTGTGCGGTAGTGCTCTATTTGTGTCCGAAGGATCTCACAATGCGCCTGCTGCTCTAGTGGCTGGTCGTCTTTTTCTAAAATCTTAACTGTTTCCCTTAAGTGAGCCGTGATTTTCTTATACTGGTCGTAAGCAGCCCGAAGCACTTCTGGCTGATCTTGAGAGGCTTTCTCATCTGCTTCCCTTTCTAGGGTTGTGGCGTTTTGAAGCACCTGCTTCACCACAGCCGATATTCCCGCCGTCGATTTCGCAGCTACATAATTTTCGAGAGCTTCAAGTGGGTGTCCCCTTTCTAAATGTAGCGCTCCTATTTTTGTGTATGTAGTGTGAAGGCCCTCTGTCGCTGCTGGATTTCCCGGAGCTCGCGTCAATGCATATCTAAACTCAGTGAGCGCATCGGGAAGATCACCTCTCTGAAGCGCTCTATCACCGGTTTTTAATTTCTCCGCCACAAAAGCCTGTGGATCTGATCGGCGTTGTTGCGGGCGAGGTCCTGTTGAAGCAAGGGGATCGTCAGATCGCGTATCGCGGCGAGCTATAAGTGGAACTGCAGACATCATTCACTCCTTCTTAGATTTTTTGAAGAGACGGAGAAGATAAGGAAATCGCCCTTTCAGGGTCAATGGGAATCGTGGTTTGTGTATTAAATTCTTAGACAGTAGAATGGGGCAAAAAGCGGGATCCCATGTTTTTTCACAACGTCAATGAGGCGCAACCCGACGCCGTTTTTGGGCTCTTGGGTACTTTTGCCGCCGATGTGAGGGCGCAAAAAGTCGATCTCATGGTGGGAATTTATAAAAATGAACACCTGAAGGCCGAGCTCCTCCCTTCCGTGAGACGGGCCAAAGAACAGATCATGGGTCAAGATTTGCTGGCCGACTACTTGCCGATGGATGGCTTGCGGGAGCTGGTCGAGCTCTTGGGGCCGCTGGTCTTCGGAGAGGGGGCTTGGAGAGAGGCGCACGGGAGAATCTATGGGGCTCATACAGTGGGAGGGACGGGGGCTCTGCGGGCGGGAGCTGAGTTTCTGGCGCAGGAGGTGACGAAGTCGATCTACGTCTCCAATCAAACATGGCCCAACCACCACGCCGTTTTTGAGCGGGCAGGGTGTAGAGTGGAACAATATCCCTACTATAGTCGAGAAAAAAGGGGCTTTGATTTCGATGCGATGGCAGAGGTGTTGGAAAAATTGCCTCCCAAAACAGCGGTGCTACTCCACGCCTGTTGCCACAATCCCACAGGTTGTGATCCGACCGCGCAAGAGTGGAAAGAGATCTCCCTCATCATGAAGGAGAAAAAGCTTTTGCCGTTTTTTGATTTCGCCTATCAGGGGCTGGCAGAGGGGCTAGATGAAGATGCAGAGGCGGTGCGCATTTTTATGCGCGATGGCCACGAGATGCTGATCGCCTACTCGTGCGCAAAAAACTTCAGTATGTATTGCCAAAGAGTGGGTGCGCTATTTGTTGTGGATGAAAATGCAGCGGTGAAATTGCGAGTGGGCAGCCAAGTAAAGCGGATCGTCCGCGCGCTCTACTCCAATCCGCCAGCGCATGGCGCGCGGGTGGTTGTGGAGGTGCTGAAACAGGAAGACTTGCGAAGAGTTTGGCACAAAGATCTCGAGGCGATGCGCCATCGCTTGAAGTCGATGAGGATGGCTCTCGTTCAACGGCTGTCGAGGGGAGGAAACTTCGACTATCTGAGCGGCTGCAAGGGGATGTTTTCCTTCATGGATCTGAGTCAGGGGCAAGTGCAAAAGTTGATCGATGAGTTCGCTGTCTATCTGCTTGCCAATGGGCGGATCAGCATTCCCGGCCTCAACGCCAAAAATATCGATTATGTGGTGAACAGCATCCTCTCGGTACGCGGATGAAACGGACGATCGCCTATCCATTTTTTGCCTTGGGACTCTTCCTCTTCTGCTGGATCAATTTGCCAAAGAGCGTTTCCGATCGGCTCCGCTCCGTGGCCGTCTCCACTTTTGGCCATTTCTACGACGAGCCCGCAACTGATGGGAACGAACTCGCTCGCCTGAGGCTCGAAAACCAAAATTTGCGCGCACAACTCGACCACGCTTGCGAATGGCTCCTCTTCGATCAACGCCTCGGTGAACAGGTCGATCTCTACAAGGGATTGGTGCAGAAAACCTCCCCTTTCTTTCACAGAAGGGCCGATCACTTGCGCACACTGCTCCAAAAACAACTCTTCTCCGTTCCCGCGCAGGTGATTTACAGAGACCCAAGTTCTTGGAGCAGTAGCCTTTGGGTCAATGTGGGGGAAGAAGACAATCAAGAGCTCGGCCAGCAGGTAGTTGCCAAGAATAGCCCCGTCATCGCTGAGGGCGCCCTTGTGGGTGTCGTCGACTATGTGGGGAAAAAGCAGGCGCGGGTCAGATTGATCACAGATTCGGGTCTCTCTCCTTCGGTTCGCGCCGTGCGGGGCACTCACTTAGAGGATGGTTACCTGGCCAAAGGGGAAGTTCACGGCAGCAGCGCCCCCTTTTGGCGTTCGCGCAATCCCGTCTTGAAGGGAGTTGGCTTCAATTACGATTACGCTGACGAAGAGGGGGGCTCCCGCGATCTCAAGGGGCAGGTTCCGTTGCTGAAGGAGGGGGATTCGATCCTCACGTCGGGGCTAGATGGCGTCTTTCCGCCAGGGCTGCGGGTGGGATCTATCTCTTGGGTAGCTCCTCTGAAAGAGGGGAGCTATGCGTATGAGATTGAGGTGCGTCCAGCAGCGCACAATCTCAACGATCTGCAAACAGTCTTTATTTTGCCGGCTCTGAGCGAGTAATCACTTTTCGAATCGCATCGCGCGCCAAGATTTCTTTCCCAAAAGCGAAGTGGTAGAGCTTTTTTTGCTTTTCCCGATCGCAATCCCGATCGAGTTGTGTGTAAATATTTGTGGCTGGATCGATGGTGTGGCCACATGCGTGCAACCGGCCAGGATGGGGCGTGGGGAGGAAAAAAAGGGGGCGCTGAAAGGCCAGGTAGTCGTAGCCGACGGAGGAGAAATCGCCGAGGTAGGCGTCGGCGCGCGAAAGAAGTGGATAGACGGGGGGAAACTCGTTAACGAGGAGGGCGTTTGGTTTCCGATCGGCGAGCGCGGCAATGGAGTAAAAATGGGCCGGATCGCGCTGTTCGAGAAGCGGGTGGAGTTTGATGATGAGGTTCCAGTCGTCTGGCAATTGCGACAGGATCGAGGGGCCGTAGTTGAAAAAAGAGGTCGATTGGTTGCCATCTTTCCACGTGGGGGCGTAGAGAAGAGTGCGCTTATTTCGATGGAGTTTGGAAAAGATCTCTTCTTCGGCGAGTTGGTCGTAAAAGGATTGATATTTCCGGTAAAACTGAAGGCGATAATTGCCCACAAGGGCGTAATTGGAGATGGAGAGCTTCAGATCTTTTAACATTTCGATCATTAGATCGCCGTAGATGAGGACAATGTCCTGAAGCGGATACTGCGCTAAGGAGTGGATCCCTTTGTCCGATTGGCCGTGAGGGCAAAAGATGAGTCGCATCTCTTTGCGATAGAGGTGGTGGAAGAGCGATTTGAGATCGGCTCCCCAAAATTTGCATTCGAAAAGGGCGTCGAACTGCTCGGCGATTTCGCCCAATCTAAATTCGAGATCGGGAAGGTAACGCACCTCAACTTGTGGATAGTAGCGGCGGGCTAGATCGGTATTTTGCTCCTCCGTTGTGATCAGTGGCATCTGCATCAGCTCGGCGAGCGGCGCGATGTGGTCGAGCATGTGGAATTCGGTGCCGGTATTAAACGCTGCACAGCGCATGGAACTCTCTTTTCAGTTCATCCCAATTTGGCTCGGGATCGAATGTGTAGTTATAGGCTTCGTTTCTGACGTGTGAGAGGCCATCTTTCACCGAGAAATCGAACTGGTTTGCCTCAATGGCCGTGCCACAACGGGAGAGGTAGAGGTGTTTGTGGGCGTTCAAGAAAAAGAGGGGGCGGTCAAATTTCAGAAAGTCGTATCCGATCGACGACATGTCGCCAATGTAGCCATCGCAAATCGCTAGCAGCGGATAGATCGGCGGGAATTCGGGCAGGAAAGTCACATTCTTGGCCGCAGCAAATCGCCCCATGAGGATTTCGAGTTCCACTTCGTACTTGAGGAGAGTGTTGGGGTGGAGCTTAACGAGGAGGTGGCAATCGCTCGGCACGGCCGCTGCTAGATGGGGAAAGGCTTTCCAGAACGAGCAGTTATTTTCCGAATCGTCCCAGGTGGGCGCGTAGAGAAAGGTGCGCCCCCTTTTGGGCTCGAGGGTCTGATCGTAAAAGGCGCGGTGTTTTCTATAGTAATGCCAGCGGAAATTCCCCATGCGCAAAATCTTGGGGAAGACGTTTTTCTCGTGCATGAAATCGACCATTTTCTGCCCGTAGACGAGGGCGATTTCGCCATTTAGGCCTTCAAAAAAGGGGCCCCTCCACCCCTTGTCGGAATTGCCGTGGGGGAGCCACAAAAGGCGGGTTTTCTGACCCGGAAAGGCGGCCTCCAAAAGGGGACGGGTATCGCAGGTGAGCACATTTCGGGGTAACTTGAGCTGTAAAGTATTTTTTAGAATCACCTCGAGATCGGGGTAATAGCGGGTAGCCAGGTCGGCGACGGCATCTTCGCAGACGATCAGTGGCCACCCCATCAAGGCGCAAAAGGGGCCCAGATGGTCGATATAATGGCGCGAATCGTCGTAAATCAAACCTGCGTAGTCCACAGCCCCGATTATCCCAAAAATATGTTTTATCTTCAAAGTAATAATTATTTTTAATATATGTAATTGCAAAACAAGTAAAATAATGATAAAATACTACGAAAAAAGTAAATGACGATGAATTCGAGAATTAAAAAAGTCCTTTTAACGCCCCCTGCGCCGATGCCGGTGGAGGATGAGAAGTGTGTGGATGAGGCCGGTGGCTGGCGTTCACGAGTCTCATTCCTGCATGGCGAGGACGCATTTCCCCATTTAGCGAATCGAGAGCACGCGACAGACCGGATCAGTGCATTCAATCAAGAGATCGCTGGGGCCAAGATATCGAGAGTGGCGAAGAGAGAGACGGCGCTAGGTGTGCGCAATAGCTGTATCGCGCGGCCCGATTTGCGCACCGAGATAGAATTCCCCGCCCTTTCATCAAAACCTTACGTATCCCACTACCGGATGCTCCACAATGGATGGGTCCCTGGAGCCGTCACCTCCAGTTTAGACCGGGTCACGCCGAAATTGACGCTGGCCAGACAAATGACGGCGACCGATCCCGACGGCGTCGAGCGGCCCATCTGCTACTCGGGACGCCCAGACAGCCTGAAAAAATGCGTTGAACTGGCAGAGCTGATTTTCCAAGGCGAGCAGAGATGTGGGAAGGCGATTCTTCAAGAGAATGGCGTCTACCAGTTGAAATTTGCCATTAATTCTTCCCTTTCGACAACGCCTGGTTGGCCCGAGCATAAATTGACGAAGAGGGAATATGACATTCTCAAAGAATTCAACGGAACCACAGTTGCCCTGAGAAATCTCGACGGTACTTTATCCCATGTGAAGTGTGAGGTGATTTTCTTTGCGAAACAATTTAATGTCACAAACTCGTTGGAGAAAACGCTCGACCCGGCCATGAGTGGTAAAGAGGTGTCGGATCAACTATCGGCGAAGCCGGCTGAGATTAAGAAATTTTTAGGCGAAAAAGCCTCTGAGCCTGAGATTGCGAATCTCATTGAAATGCTCAGACACCACGCTCTCTCGCCTGAGCAGGCCCTCTTTTGCCGCATTCTTCTCTTTAAGCGAGCCGGCATTCCCCTCGTTCTCCATTGTAAAAGTAATGTCGACAGAACGTCCATTTCCGTGTCGATGGCCTACGCCTTAGATCAGTGGGAAAAATCGGGAAAATCACTTCCGACATTGCCTTATTTGGTGTTGCAGGAAGAACAATTTAAGGAGCTGTTCTTTGCTCACGTTCGCACGGGGCACTGGATGACTTTTTACTCTCGAGCTGGGGATGCGGCCAACAAAGGGTTTGGATTCCAGTGGCATGTGAATGCATCCGGCTCTCCGCTCTACTTCTCGCAACATCCGAGCATGTTGGCCCTGATGCCAGAGCGGCTGAAAACGCTCAATTTCACCCCTCTTTGCCAAATGGCGCTCATCCCCGGCGGGACGATCCTCGGAGCGCGCAATATTGCAAAACACTTCGGCACCTGGATTTCGGCCAAGGATCACGAAGGGAACAAGAGGATCTTTATGGTCTTTTGCCGCGCATTGGCCCTGATTCCCCTGCTCGTTAAGGGGCTTATCGAGACGGTTTTGCTCGCGCTTTTCAGTCCCAGCTACGTGGAAACTCTCTACAAATTGAGTCCCGAAAAAATTATCCCCAACTCTACTCTGATCAACGGCCGGCCGCTGCTCCGCACTGAAGCAGGGGCTTAAGCAGGCCAGCGCGGTTGTTTGAGCTCTTTCGCCATTACGAGTAACGCTTCCGGAGTCTTCTGCAATAGACCTGTTTTGGATCCATAACTTATCAAAAGATCTACCATTTCTGGCCGCCCCCTCAACGCCGCTGCATCTAAAAGAGAGTAACCAGACTCATCTTTCACATTCGGATCTGCTCGACTCTCTAGCAAGGCGACCAATGAAAACAAGTGCCCATCCGCGATGGCATTCAAGGCGGGTGGGTTCCGCACATATTTTCGATTCACATTGCATTTATGCTGAACCATCGATGCAACATATTCGTTGAAAACTTTCTGAATGCGTGGGCCATCTTCTGGGCCCAGTTTAGAGGCCATTTTGCTCGCAATGGTTAAATTCATAAACTCATCTAGCCATATCCGCGGCTTTGGCTTTTCAGTCAGCGGGACTAAGAGTTGTTGGATTTGAGCTAGACCTGCAGGTGCTGCCATCTGTTTCTCCTTGAGTGGTGTAATATTTTAGGGCGTCTTGCGGTTTATCTACAAGGTCAAAAGAAATCTGGTCTATGCCATAATCCGATCCATGCAAGAACTGCACGCATGGTTTTACGAGAATCGGAGAGACTTCCCTTGGAGAGAGGGGCCAACCCCGTATAAGGTATGGGTCTCCGAAGTGATGCTCCAGCAGACGAGGGCAGCCGTTGTCATCTCTTATTTTGAACGGTGGATGGCCCTCTTTCCCGACGTGTTTACCTTAGCATCGGCCCCTTTGGAAAAGGTCATCAAGACGTGGGAGGGACTGGGCTATTATTCTCGCGCTCGTAACCTCCATAAAGGCGCTCAGCAAGTCGTCGAGCAGTTTGGTGGCCAAATCCCCTCTCGTGCCGAGGATTTAGCCACGATTCGGGGATTGGGGCCTTACACGATCGGCGCCATTTTGAGTTTCGGCTTCCGGCAGAGAGCGGCAGCCATCGATGGGAACGTAACGCGGGTGCTCAGCCGCTTTTTGCTCGTTGAAGAAAATGTCTCCAAGCAGTCTGTAAAGCGGCTCATTGCCGAGAGGGGCG
>DATIIR010000044.1:0-9013 GCA_035479435.1 Chlamydiales bacterium | reverse complement strand
GATCGACACCAAAATCCACGAAGATCTCATCAAATGGAGAGACGAGTACAACACAGCGCAAGTCAGCATGCAGCCCGGCGCCCGCTTTGATATTCCCAAGCCAACGAAAAGCGTTTTTTGGAGCAATATCGCCCTCTCGGCCGCCAAATTCTTCCGCGGCGACGAGCGCAAAGTGATCCGCTGGGGACTCGATCTTTCAGGCGGCAAAACCGTGCAGATCGAGCTGCGCGACGCCAATAATCGCCTCGTTACAGACGAAGATGACCTCAAGCAAGGGATCAACGAGCTCTACAACCGCGTCAATAAAATGGGCGTCTCCGAAGTCGTCATCCGGCAACTCGGCAACAATATCGTATTGGATTTTCCTGGATCGCAGTCCCTCTCCGCATCTGAGCTGATCAAAGCCTCCTCGATGTATTTCCACATCGTGAACGAGAAGTTTTCCACTTCGAATCCCAACCTCGCCGACACAGTCAACCGCTTCCTGCAAGAAGTGTGGAATGAAGCCGTCGTCACCAATCGCAAAGATGCAGAGAGCATCAACACCATCGCCTGGAACCATCTCCACGGCGACTCGATCTCCGAATCTGCCCGCGCCCTTCTGGAAAATGGCTTCAAGCTCCAATCGCCAAGCGAACCGCGCACCGAAAATAGGCTGAACGACGAGCTCTCCAAAATCGCCGTCCTGCGCGGCACCGAATACAGCGAATGGCACAACCAGACGCACCCCCTCCTCTTCATATTCAGCAACTACGCCCTCGAAGGCTCCCGCCTTGAAAACGTACACGCCAACTACGACCCTCAAAAAGGGAATTATTTGAGCTTTGAAGTACAAAAAGGGGAGTCGAGAAACGACCTCCACACCTGGACATCGCGCTATTCCAAAGAAAAAGTTCTCGGAACACCTCTCGAAGACTTCTCCAAAGGGCGCGGCTGGCGTATGGCCGTCGTCCTCAACGATACGGTCATTAGCGCCCCCACTCTCGATGGCGTCCTCCGCGATAGCGCCTCCATCAGCGGCAGCTTTTCTCAACGAGAAGTCAACCAACTCGCCTCCGACCTCAAAGCCGGCTCACTCACCTTTACTCCCCACATATTGTCTGAGAAAAACGTGAGCCCCGAACTCGGCAAGCAAGATCGGATCCAAGGCATCACCGCCACCTTCGTCGCCCTGCTGCTCGTCATCGGCTCGATGATCCTCTACTACCGCTTCGCCGGCCTCGTCGCCTCCGTAGCCGTGATCTTCAACCTCTTGATCCTCTGGGCCACATTGCAAAATATTGGCGCCACGCTCTCACTAGCCGGGATCGCAGGAATTATCCTCACCGTCGGCATGGCCGTCGACGCCAACGTGCTTGTCTTCGAACGGATCAAAGAGGAATTTGCCCTCACCGGCAAAATCGGATCTGCCATCGCCGCAGGTTACGAGAAAGCCTACAGCGCCATCGTCGACTCCAACGTGACCACCATCATCGCCGCACTCATCCTCCTCAACTTCGACGCGGGCCCCATCAAAGGTTTTGCCATCACGCTGATCATCGGGATCGTCTCCTCGATGTTCACCGCCCTCTTCATGACCCGCTTCTACTTCAACGGATGGGTTCAAAATCCAAAACACAAAGCGCTCGCGATGGCCAACTGGATCCACGCCAAATCGATCGACTTCCTGAAAGCCGCCAAGCTCGCCTTTGCCATCGCCGCCGCCATCATCGTCGTGGGAGGCTATTTCCTCTACGCGCAGAGAGCCACCATCTTCGGCATGGATTTTACCGGCGGATTCTCCCTCCACTTAGAGGTTGAGCCGCGTCCAGATGGAAACTACATCCAGTCCATTGAAAAAGCGCTCATTGCAAATGGCGCCGCCCCCCACGATTTCCAGATTCGGGAACTCAATCCCGCCAACCATCTCCGCATCCTCTTTGGGACCAGCATGGAGCAACCGGGAAAGCCGTTCTACAACCTCCCCATCGAGACAGATCAGCAGACCAACCCCCGCATCGATTGGGTAGCCCATGCCATTCAGTCGAGTTCGCTCGTATTGACAGCCGAATCGGCCGCCCACTTGGATGCGAACTGGACAGCGATGAGCGGCCAAATGTCCGACAGCATGCGCAATAACGCACTCATTGGACTTTTGATTTCTTTCATCTCTATTTTTATCTACATCGCGTTTCGCTTTGAATACAAATTCGCAGCGGCCGCCATTATTTGCCTCCTCCACGACGTCTTGATTACGCTGGGACTGATGGGACTCCTCCACTTTTTTGGCGTCCCCGTGCAAATCGATCTCAACACCGTGGCGGCCATTATGACTATCGTCGGCTACTCGCTCAACGATACCATCATCATCTTTGACCGCATCCGCGAAGAGATGCGCCTCACCAAAAACAAACCCCTTACCTTTATCGTTAACAGCGCGCTCAATGCCACCCTAAGCCGCACAACGATTACTTCAGGGACCACTCTCCTCGTCCTTGTAGCCCTTGTCGCCCTCGGAGGCTCGTCGATCTTTAGCTTTGCGCTGGTTATGACGATCGGAGTCTTCTTTGGCACCCTTTCCTCTTGGTACATCGCCTCGCCGCTCATGCTCTTTTTCCATGGGCGCGAAGAGACCAAGGAACGGGGCCTTGCGAAGCAGTCCCTGTAATAGATTTCTTTAATTAAGGCGGACCTTTCTTAAAATAGCTGGGATCTATAGACTCCAGGAGAAAGCGCCTCAGGAAAACATGTCGTCAATTACCGCGAAATCGAACGATCCCACGTGGGTTTACCCTGAGAAGAACCCTGCCCTTTTCCAAACCATCATTTCTGAGTTCAATATTCATCCAGTCACGGCTCAGATTCTCATTTCACGCGGATTCAAAACCGTGGAAGAGATCCACGAATACCTCTACGCCAAGCTGCCCAATCTCTACGATCCCGATCTCTTCCCCGACATGGATATAGCCGTCGAGCGGATCATCACCGCCATCCATCAAAAGCAGCCCATCCTCGTCTATGGAGATAACGACGTCGACGGCATGACCGCCGCCACCCTTCTCACCGAATTTCTCCGAACCATCGGAGCCAAAGTCTTCTTCGATATCCCCAACAGGGCGAGTCTCAAAAAAAGCCTCATCGGCGACGCCCTAGAATTCGCCCTCAAGCACCAGTGCGCCCTCCTCATCACGGTCGACTGTGGCATTACCGCCGCTAAAGAGATCCAAGAAGTCGTGCAAAACGGGATCGACGTCATCGTCACCGACCACCACGAACCCACCTCGAAAATCCCCAATTGCATAGCAACTCTTAACCCCAAACTCATCAACAGCACTTATCCCAACCGGGAACTCACCGGCGTAGGCGTCGCCTTCAAGCTCGCCCATGCCATCACCAACTACCTCATCGAAAACGAAGAGCTCAGCCCCACGAAGATCGACCTCAAGAACTACCTCGACCTCGTCGCACTCGGCACCATCGCCGACATGGGCGCCCTCAAAGGGGAAAACCGCATTCTCGTCCGCTATGGACTCAAGCAGATGCGCAAGATGAAGCGCGTCGGCCTCGCCAAGCTGTTTCAAGTCAGCGATATGCAGCAAGGAGATCTCTCTCCCGTCGACATCGCCTCCAAAGTCGCCCCTCGGCTCAACAGCCTGGGCCGCATCGCCGACCCCATTAAGGGCGTCGAACTCCTCCTCATCAAAGACAGTTCCGAAGCCGAATCGCTGGCCAAGGAGCTCGACCTACACAATCTCGAGCGGCAGAAGATCGAGCGGGAGGCCTCTGACGACATTGAGGAGTACATTTTCCAGCATCCCGAAGTACTCACAGAAAAGGCGATCATCCTCGCCTCTGAGAAATGGCATCCTGGCATCATTCCCATCATCTCGGCCCGTATCGCCAAGCAATATAGCCGTCCCACCCTCATCATCTCCATCGAGCAAGGAGTGGGCAAAGGCTCTATCCGGACCATTCCCGAGTTTCCCCTCCTCCCCATCCTCAAACAGAGCGAAGACCTCCTCATCAACTTTGGCGGGCACGATTACGCCGCCGGCCTCACCATTAAAAAAGAAAATATTCCCGCCTTTCGCAAGCGCTTTATTGAAGCTGCCGACAAAGTCCTCAAGGAGCAAGACGTCGTCGCCAAGCTCCATCTCGACGCCAAGATCAACTTCAACGACCTCACCTTTGACTTTATGGAATCGCTCAATCTCCTCGAGCCCTTTGGCAACGAGAACCCCCACCCCATTCTCTACTGCGACGCCACCCAGATTTGGCCCCCCAAGATCGTCGGCAAGTACCATCTCAAGCTCTTCCTCGAGCAAGGCGACCGGATGTTGGAGGGGATCGCCTTCGGCCTCGCCGACCGCAAAGACCAAATCCGGCGCAAAAACATCCTTCTCCGCATCGCCTTTACTCCCCACATCAATCTTTTCCTCAACAAAGCCAGCATCCAGCTTCAGATCAAAGATTTTCAGCTCGCCCCCACAGACAAAACCTAAATGTAAAGCCGCATTTCTAGAGATAGAAATTTTTCCAACAAGTTGATATCGTACTGGCTAGTGCGAGAACGGCATGAGCCATTTTGGATTAGAAAATAGCGATGGGACCGTTGCATAACCCCTAGTTTAGCTCCACGCGAAGCTTGTTTTCCCTCTCTGCGTCTCTGCGTCTCAGGGATCTGCTTTGCCTCTGCGATTGCTCTTTGCGAGAGTCTCGAGTCCAAAACGCCAATGAAAGGATATCGCAGAGGCAGGGCAAGAACCGAGACGCAGAGGCGCAGAGGAAAAATTTCGGAAATATCCCTCAAAAACTCTGGTTTAAATTCTACTGAGGCCCACGAGTTATGCAACGGTCTCATAGTATTATCTGAGATTGCTGAAGTAGGAGAGATCGGAACGGAAAAGGACGAGGCGGAGCGGCGTTACATAGGAGGCGCCCATAAATTTGCGCATCGCTAAGATATTGAAGTGGAGGTCCTCCCCTGGCTCATGATCCTTCTTCCAATGCGTACTGGCGATGACAGAACGGGTCATGCAGGCGTGGCCGTGGTGGAGAGGTATGTTCGCCCCTTCTGAGGGAATCCCCTCAACGAGAAGATCAAAAGTAGACCGAATGAGGGGCATCGATTCGCTACTGTAGTCTGGAAATTGCCCGTTCTGAGGAACATAGGAGTGAACGAGATGGTGGATCTGGTTGTGCTCGAAGATGTACTTCACAATCTCAACGCGCTTAGGGTGGGGCAAATCGTCCGCATCCTGAAAGAGAAGGAGATCTCCGCTGCTCGCCTTGGCGGCAAATTTCCGATTCTGGGCGGCTGGATAGGGCGATGGGTGGCGGAGGAGGATCACCTCGAAGGGCCAGCTTCGAGTCTCTAGAGCTGTGATATCGGGGGGCGAGACGCGATCGAACTCCGAGAGGGAGATGACGACTTCGTCGGGGAGGAGAGTTTGGGTAGCGTAGGCAGTGAGCAGTTCTGGAAGGAGATAAAAATGGGAATAGTGACAGGGAATGAGGATGCTAATCTTCTGAACAGCATGCAGAGAAGAGAAGAGCAAGAGAAAGAAAATCCCTCTTCGCATATCATTCCAGGCTATCATGCTCGGATATATTTTGGCTCTTATGCTCTCTTTCGTGACGGGCGATGCGTTCCGCTCCAGCGCAGATCACGTCTTTGAAGGATTAGATCCGTCTGCTGTCCAGAGGGGCGACTCCGTTTTCATCACCAATCATCAAGTGGAGGAGTTTTTCAGGGCGATTCACCCAAGAATTGAGAATCCCTACGTCCTGATTTCCCATGTGACCGATGAGGATGCGCCCCGATCCTTCGGCAGCTATTTAGAGGACCCGAAAATCTTGGCGTGGTTCGCGATGAACTACGATGGATACGTCCACCCTAAAATCCACCCGATTCCGATCGGCTTGGCGCCCCGGAAATTGCCGCATGGAAATCTCGAGGCTGTTCAGAGAGTGAGAGAAAGGGGCTTGGATAAATTGCATCTCCTTTATATGAACATCACCATCCAAACCTACTCATCGGAGAGATGGGAGGTATTCAAAAAATTCGCCCGCTGCCACTTCTGTTTCCGAACGGGGAAAAAGCCCTTCGAAGACTATTTGACCGATATAGCGCAGTCCAAATTTGTTATATCTCCAAGAGGCTCAGGATTAGACACTTACAGATTGCGGGAAGCGCTCTATGTGGGATCCATTCCGATTGTGGCCACTTCGTCTCTCGATGGCCTCTATGAGGGGCTGCCTGTTTTGATCGTAAAGGATTGGGACGAGGTGACGGAGGCGTTTTTAGAGAGGAAGTATGAGGAGTTCTCCTCGAGGCAATTTTCGTTAGAGAAGTTAGATTTTTCCTATTGGCTTAAGAGGTTCAAATGATCCAGTTGATTTTATTGCTGCTACCCATCTTCTTTTTTGGGGTGAGTCCGCCGCCCCATAGGGATCGAAGTGATCCTTTTGTTTCGGGAGATGGCTTCCGCGCCTATGCGGACTATGTGTACGATGAAGTGGACACTTCTCTCAATCCCCGGGATGTGAAAGAGGGGGGTACGATCTTCGTCAAAATCGACATGGTGGAGCCGTTTTTCCGAGACATCCATCCGCTCCTTCCCCATCCATATATCCTCATCACGCACAATGGGGACGATTCAGCGCCGATGGCTTTCCGTCCGTTTCTCGACGACCCCAAACTGATTGCGTGGTTTACTGAAAATCCCGAGGGGGAGCCCCATCCGAAGCTCCATCCGATTCCGATTGGCCTTGCGAATCGCTGCTGGGCCCATGGCAATCCAGATTGGGTTCAAAAAGCGATCGATAAAAACACGCCCAAACGCCACCTGCTCTACCTCAACCTCACAATTCAGAACTACTATGCGGAGCGGTGGGAGGTATTCCAACTTTTTCGGGGCGCTCCCTACTGCTACCGCCCCGCTAAAAAACGGTTCGATTCCTATTTGGACGATCTGGCAGCGAGCCAATTTATCTTGAGTCCTCGCGGCAACGGTTTAGACACGCACCGCCTCTGGGAGTCGCTCTATCTGCGCTCCTATCCGATCGTCAAGACCTCCCCGCTGGATCCCATTTATGAGGGGCTTCCCGTCGTAGTGATCCAAGATTGGACGGAGGTGACGGAGCGCTTTTTACGCCAAACGTATGAAGAGATGAGCCAGAAGACCTACAACTACGAAAAACTCACCATGGCCTATTGGAAGAAATTGATCGACTCCTACAAAAGAAATAAATCACGGAGTTACACAGAGATGTAAAGGAGCTACACAGAGAAAAAAATAGTGACTAAAGAGAGATCCGCTTAATGAGCAGTTTTTTGATTGCGCTTTTTTTTGCACTGATTTATCCTTTGTCCGCAAAAAAGTGAGGTGATTTATGACAGCATTTTTCGGGGCGCTTAGGGACGCCGCCGTCAACTATGTGCGCGATGCTCAGCTCGGTCCCCGCCAAATGCAAGCACGGGAGACGATGAGACGAGAGCTAGGTATGATCAAAGTAAAAGCCCTCGTCGTCTCTGTAGCTGCGTTCATTTTCTTCGTCCTCTGGCCCAATCTAGCCACGTTTGGACTGGCCGCCGTCATCGCTTATGGGACTTTTGAAGTCCACAATCTGGCGACCAACTTTAAGGAGATCCTCGACGACGCCACCCTCGAAGTCCGCGTCCGCTTATCGCGGGAAAATTTCATTGCGCAGTTGACCAAGAGTGCTCCTCTAGCCCGCTCCATCTTGGGAATAATCAGCCCTTCCCAAGAAACATTAAATGGGCTCCTCGATGTCGGTCGATTTTGAGAGCTTCTTCAACGGACGTCGTTGTCAAAGTTGAAGGAGAGAAACAGGATTTTCGAGGGATATTTCTAAAAATTTCCCTCTGCGTCTCTGCGCCTCAGTTCTTGCCCTGCCTCTGCGATATCCCCTTATTGGCGTTTTGGACGCGAGAGACTCGCAAAGAGCAATCGCAGAGGCAAAGCAGACCCCTGAGACGCAGAGGAAGCATTTAGGAATTTTCTCCTCACATCTCCCCCTAACGGACGTCGTTGTCAAAGTTGAAGGAGAGGAATCTGAGGACAGGTTCGCTACACTCCTCTAGACACTCAATGGGACAGATTTTGGGGATCCGCTCGATGTGGAGCCGTCCCCAGAAGATTGGGAGCAAGTCTTCCAGCTGCGCGTCCGCCCTAGCAAGATCGGAAATGTTAGCGGCACGGTTGGGTAGAGGAGGCCCCGGACAGATAGGCGGAGGCAGAGGCGGAATCGGAGGGGGCGAGCTCTCATTATCGAAATTTAGGATCACTCCACTCCGAACGAGCTGAGCCGCAACAAGTCCTCCAGCAACGATCCCCACATTGCGAGTCTCTCCCGCAGTCGCACAGTCAGGGGTAATCGAGCCTGCACATCCAATGGTGAAGAGAGCTCCCGCCAGAACGTGGCTGTTTGCTGAAATCTGAGTGCCTGGAGGATCATTGGTGACCAGGAGGGCAGGAGGACGGGAGACAATAAAATTCGATGGGAGATAGCCAGAGCCCGCGCCGCCAGGGCAGGGAAGGGTGATATTGTTGAGAGCCACTATATCTGAAAGGGCAGTGTAGCCTGTTGTATTGAGCGTGACCGAACCGAGCGAGGTCATGGCTTCGTTCGTTCCCATAATGAATGTGCCAGCGTTGAAGACGAGGTCGCTGCCAGGTGTACTGCTGCTCACAATAGTTGCGACGCTCTGCTGTGTGGCTCTGCCCAACGGAGCGAGAGCGATAAGGCCGTTCGTTCCCAGGCTGCCGCCGGTTGCAGAGAGGGTGACGGGGTTCGATCCCAAGAATTGAATGAGTCCGTCAGGGGCTACAGTGCCTCCGCCAAAACCACTGGCGTGTGAACCCGATGCGGGCTGTAAGATAATCGAGCCGGCTGTTCCCCCTCCGGTCGTCGAGGTGTTGATGCTGTTGACAATGACGTCGCCGCCGGTTGAGACGAGCGTGACGTTCCCTCCTAATGTGGCTGTGGCGTTGATCGCGCCGTCAAAGGT
>DATIIR010000043.1:0-18988 GCA_035479435.1 Chlamydiales bacterium | reverse complement strand
GTTTCGATTGCTAAAAATGTTGCTAGGTCGGTATAGTTGTGGTATAATGGACATTACAAAAATGACTATGAAGAACGTACCTTTAAAGAAGATCTTCCCAGCGAAAAAGCTCCCCAAGACAGACAGGGAGCAGGCCGTATTATTGGGATTGATCGAGCTCTACCTTAAGACGGGCAAGCCCATAGGCTCCCATACCCTGCAGGAAAATGGCTTCGAGTCGTTCAGTTCAGCGACGATCAGAAACTACTTCAGCAAGATGGAAGAGGGGGGCTACCTGAAACAGCAACACACCTCCGGAGGACGCATCCCGACTGAGAAGGCGTTTAGATTGTATGCCGATGCGTATAGGGATCAGGGGGTCGTAGAAAAGGCCCAAGAGGAAGCGCTAGAGGCCGTGTTGGGAGCTGAGACAAAGGAGATCGCGACGCTGCTCAATAAGGCGGCAAACGCGCTGAGCGAGTTGACCAGCTGCGCCATCTTCGTAAGCGCGCCGCGGTTCGACCAAGATTTTATCCAAGATGTGCGGCTGATCCAGCTCGACGAGGGCAAGTTGCTGTCCGTACTGATCACCGACTTCGGCTTGATCCGGACAGAGACGGTCTACCTGGAGAGGAAGATCGATGCCCCGTTCTTAAGAACGACGGAGGAGTACTTCCTGTGGCGGATGAACAAAGGGGAAAAGCCTCTGTTTAAAAATGAAGCGGAAGCGAAGCTGGCCCAGAGAATTTACAACGAGATCATGGTTCGCCACGTGGTGGGCTATGCGAACTTCCCCGAAGAAGATGTGTTGCGAACGGGGCTCTCCAAGTTGTTGGCCTACCCCGAATTCAACGATGCGGCCGCTTTGGCCAATAGCCTGTCGCTCTTGGAAGATGAAAAAGAGATGAGAGCGCTCCTGAGAGAGTGCTGCGAAGAAAATCAGATGAAGACGTGGATCGGCAATGAACTCTGCCCATTTGTCCCTAAAGAGGCCGAGTGTGCGGTTTTAGCGATCCCCTATCGGATCAACCAGACGGTCGCAGGGGCCATTGCCCTGTTGGGACCCATGCGGTTGCCCTACAGAAACCTCTTCGGCCTGATGCAAGTGTTTAGCGAACAAGTCAGTAGAGCTCTCACTGAGAGCGTATATAAATATAAAATTACATTCCGCCAGCCCAACAGCTCGGCGAGACAAATTGAGGTAAAATAATGTCGGAAGAAGTCATCGAAGACTGGAAAGATAAATATCTGCGCGCTCTTGCTGAACAGGAGAACTTGCGCAAGAGGGTCCAGAAAGAAAAACAGGAGATGGCCCGTTTCGGCATCGAAAACGTGATCTCCGAATTTTTACCTGCGATCGATAATTTTGAAAACGCCCTCCGCTTCGGAATGAGCGCTACGGGCGAAGTGAAAAATTGGGCTGTCGGATTCGAAATGATCCTCTCCCAATTCAAAGAGGTGCTCCACAATCACGGCATCGTCGCCTTCCACTCAGAGGGCAACACCTTCGACCCCGAATTCCACGAAGCGGTCGAAATCGTCGAGACTTTGGCCCACCCAGACGGCACAATTATGCATGAATTTACCAAGGGATATAAGAGTGCGCACCGCACGATCCGCCCAGCGCGCGTGAAGGTGGCAAAACATCCCCAAACAACCGCCGCAGAGCCTCTTGAAGAGGTTGCGGTAGAAGAAGAATCAACAATGAAGAGAGAATAACTATGGCACAAAAAAAACGAATTATAGGTATCGACCTCGGAACGACCAACTCCTGCGTAGCAATTATGGAGGGGGGGTCTACCGTGGTGATTGCGAATGCGGAAGGCGCGAGAACAACGCCCTCTGTCATCGCCTACAAGGGCAATGAGCGCTTAGTGGGTGTCCCCGCCAAACGCCAAGCCGTAACCAACCCCGACAAGACGCTCTACTCATCAAAGCGGTTCATCGGGCGCAAATATAGCGAAGTCCAGTCGGAGATCGCGACCGTCCCTTACAAAGTGACGAAGAACGCCAATGGCGACGCAGTTTTCGAAGTGGAAGGGAAGATCGTATCTCCTGAAGAGGCAGCGGCCCACGTCCTCACGAAGATGAAAGAGACGGCCGAGAGCTATTTAGGCGAAAAAGTAACCGATGCGGTCATCACCGTTCCCGCTTACTTCAACGACTCGCAAAGACAGTCGACCAAAGACGCAGGGAAAATCGCCGGCCTCAATGTGATGAGAATCATCCCTGAGCCGACGGCAGCTGCGCTGGCCTACGGCCTCGACAAGCAAAAGACCGACAAGAAAATTGTCGTATACGACCTCGGCGGCGGTACCTTTGACGTATCGGTCCTCGAGATCGGCGACGGCGTTTTCGAAGTATTGGCCACCAATGGCGACACGCACCTCGGCGGCGACGACTTCGACAACGTGATCATCCGCTGGATGCTCGACGAGTTTAAGAAAGAGTCGGGGATCGATCTGTCGAAAGACAAAATGGCCCTGCAGCGCCTCCGCGATGCGGCAGAAAAGGCCAAGATTGAGCTCTCCGGCGTGATGTCGACGGAGATCAACCAACCGTTTATCACGATGGACGCGACCGGTCCAAAGCACTTGGCTTTGACATTGACCCGTGCGAAACTCGAGAGCCTCTGTCATAGCCTGATCGAGAGGACAGTCGCTCCTTGCCAAAAGGCGATGAAAGACGCAGGCCTCTCCAACGGTGAAATTGGCGAAGTGATCCTCGTTGGCGGTATGACTCGTATGCCAGCCGTACAACAGAAAGTAAAAGATCTCTTCGGAAGAGAGCCTCATAAAGGCGTAAACCCCGATGAAGCGGTGGCCATTGGCGCTGCGATCCAGGGCGGTATCTTTGCCGGCGATGTGAAAGACGTTCTCCTCCTAGACGTCGTTCCCCTTACGCTCGGCATCGAAACGCTCGGCGGCGTCATGACGCCCCTCATCGAGCGCAATACGACGATCCCTTCTCAGAAAAAACAGACCTTCTCCACTGCGAGCGACAATCAGCCCGCTGTGACGATCGTCGTTCTGCAAGGGGAACGTCCGATGGCGAAAGACAACAAAGAGATCGGTCGGTTCGACCTCTCTGATATCCCTCCTGCCCCACGCGGAATGCCGCAGATCGAAGTCGCCTTCGACATCGACGCTGACGGGATCCTCCACGTATCGGCGAAGGATAAACAGAGCGGCAAAGAGCAGAAGATCAAGATCGAAGCGAAATCGGGCCTCTCCGATGCGGAGATCCAGCGCAAGGTGAAAGAAGCTGAGCTCCATGCAGCTGAAGACAAAGTGCGCAAAGAGCAAGTGGAGACCCGCAACGAAGCGGACACGCTCGCCTTCCGCGCTCAAAAGTCGCTCGATGAGTACAAGGACAAGCTCCCCGCCAACGTCGTCTCTGATATTCAGAGCCGCATCGATGGCGTGAAGAAAGCCCTTGAGACGGAAGACACCGCCCTCATCAAGTCGAAAACGGCAGACCTGCAGCAACACATGCAGAAAATCGGCGAAGAGCTCTCTAAAGCAGGCCAGCAGCAACAACAAGCGGGCCCCGCTCCTAAAGAGAAACCTAAGTCTGATGTCGTTGAAGACGCAGAGGTCGAAATCGTCGACGAAGAGAAGTAATTTTCCCAAGTGTGGGGGCGAATAACCCCCACATTTTCTTTATTTTCCTTTCAAATAAATCCTACAATGGCGTATACACTTCGGGTCACATAACCAACAACCCGTGAGGTTTATATGGCCGCAGTCCCTCCATCCTCTTTCCCAGTCATGGCGGATCCAGATCCTTCCCTTAAGTACAAGGCGATGATCGGAGGCGTTATAAGTGAGTTCGCGACGAAATACGCCAAATATTCCGAATCGCCGAATGCAGTAAGAGAGACAGTGCTGGCATGGCAGAATGCAGCGCAAACGACGGATTGGGCGGCAAAAGTCGCCGTTTATAACCAACATCGAAATGTGCGCGAAGACACAGCGCAAATCTTGGAGAGGTACAGGGAGGTGATTGACTGCCTGTTGCCAGACGGGGAGAGACCATTTGTCCCCCAAGCGGAGACCCTCCTTCTGTTGCAAAACTTGCAAGCCATTGACCTAAAAGCTGTTAAACCCGTTTATGATAACATTTTCACAAAGTGTACAAAGACACTGAAAAACCAAAAAGTTCTTTTTGCGACTCTCTACGATGCTATCAGCCCCCCTTTAGTCGATATGAGAAAGAAGCTTGAGAACTTGGTTCCCAAAGAAGACAAAAGTGGAAGTGGGCCGCTTGCCGATGCCTTTTGGGCTGTAGTAGGTAGATCTCAAACCCCCTACGTTAAAGCAGCCGTGTTGAAGCTAAACCAAGAGCCAGCGGCTCCAGCCGCGGCTGCAGCACAAACACCGGTGGTGACAGAAGCCGCGGATGCGGCAGGGCCCGCAGCAGGAGTGGATGTGGAAGAGTCTTCATTCCCGATTGTAGGGACACCTACTCTCTACTCCTCTCTTATGGAAAGAGTCCGCGCAAAATATAATTCCAAGTACGCGGCCTACGCTGAACTGTCAACCCAAATAGACAAACTAAGAACTGGATGGACTGTGATTGGTGATGAGGCGCGTCCAGACAAACCTGTATTGAAAACGCAATATACTGAGAGACTCGACCAGTTTATCGGTTACCAGAAACAACTTGAAGAAATTCGCACGATTGTGGGTTTGTACAAAAAAGCGCTCGAATATCTATTACCAAACGGCAGGCCTCCAGTTCCCGACACAGAGACTCTCCTTCTTCTACACAACCTAGACGTGATTACGCTCTCGGATGCTAAAAAGGCTTACGACGAGATTTTTACAACGGGTGTCGCGCAATTAAAGGATCAAATGGAGAAAATACAAGCAGCGGAAACAGCTGCGGGGACTTCTCTGCAGACCATGAAATCCTCTTTGGAACGACTGGCCAGACGGAGCAGCGATTATACCGGTTTCTCTCGTCCTTGGGGAACGCCCTTCGTCGATGACGATCTACCCAAGCGCATGGCCGTGTTAGAACTCCGACCCCAACCCGCGGCAGCGCCAGCGGCGGCGGCAGCCCCGGCTCCAGTGGCGGTAAAACCCTCTCCGCCACCTGGACCGCCACCGGCTCATAAATAGCCTATTGGCAGGCGCCCTTTTGCTTGGGCCCTGCCGGTTAGAACTTGGTAGATGGCCTGTTGCGCGTCGGGGTCATTTTCATAGGCGAGAAGGATCGTTTTCTGCTTGTGGAAGTGCTTCAAGACATAGGGCGATGTGAAGAGGCAGAGCACTGCCCGATCGGCAAGGGACTCGATGGTAGCGAGGACCTCTTCCGTAAGCGCCTCTTTTTGGTGGACGGCGATCACCACGCAATCCGCCGAGGAGAGATCACCGGTGAATTCTTGGGCCAAGAGATCGTTGCTGCCGAAGCTAAGGTAGGCTGTGTTTTCGGGCAGGGAGACTGGTTTGCCGATGAGGGTTACGGCCTCTTGAAAGAGCCGCTTTTTGAGGTCGAGCGCCTCTTGGCTGTGGAGATCGCCTGATGGCGCGGTACGCGTCTGATTGAGTCCAATCTGTTCTTTGGCGCGCAGGATGCGAAGAACGCTCTCATCTAGGTCTTTGAGCTCCAAGTCACCTGTCAAATAGGCTTCTTTGAGCGCTTTGAAGGCTCTCGGAATGGTCTCTCTCATGATCTGATTGATGCGAGGGGCGATGTGGTCGCCGTAAAGGAGCAGATCGCATCCCGCAGCGCGTGCTAAGAGGGCGATTTGCTCGGGGGAATAGCGGTCCGCGATCGCTTTCATATTGAGTGCATCGCTGATGAGAAGGCCTTTAAAGCCGAGCTGATGGCGCGCGATCCCCTTCAAGCAAATTGGAGAGAGGGAGGTGGGATAAATGGGGTCGAGTGCAGGTACATATAAGTGGGCGCTCATCAAGGCTCCGATCCCCTCATCAATCACCTGTTTAAAGGGGACGAATTCAACCGACTCGAGTCTCTCCCTGCCGTGAGGGATCACGGGGAGATCGCGATGGGAATCGACGCTGGTGTCGCCATGTCCGGGGAAATGTTTAGCGCAAGCCAAGGTTCCGCTTGCCTGCAATCCTCGCGCAAATGCGGAGACACAAGCGGCAACGCGCTGCGGATCCTCGCCGAAGGAGCGCATGTGGATCACCGGATTGGCCGGGTTGTTATTCACATCGGCCACGGGCGCCAAGTTCATGTGGATGCCGACGATTCTGGCCTGACGGCCGATCTCCCTACCCAGTTGGTAGATCAGATCGATATCTTCGATGGCACCCAAAGTCATATTGCGGGGGAATGCGATGGTGTTGGACATCCGCATGGCGAGGCCCCACTCGGCATCGGCGGTGACCAGGAGGGGGATTTTTGCCTGTTCTTGGAGGCGATCCAGGAAGGCGATCTGACTCGCGGGGTCCGACTGTTTCAGGATGGCATTGCCGATGCCATATTCCTGCATGGACCTTTGCCAATCGACCCAATGTTCTTCTGACGCGAGCGGGCATGCGGGCGCGACGAACAGCTGCCCGATCTTCTCATCGAGTGTCATTGTAGCAAGTGTATCCTCAGCCCAATTGGAGAAGAGGAAAAGAGGAAAAACGAGAAATAAAAATCGCATCATTGAACCACCAGTTTTTGGATTAGGAATCGGGCACGGGCACGGGCACGCACACGTTCACGAAAGGCAGTCGGGAGAAGCCCCCGCTGCCCCAACAGACTCCGTTCTTATTGAGCTAGCAGATTGTGACATCTTTGTGAGCATGGATACTATGCGTATTAACAATTCCCTCGCTGTTTTAGATTTCTCTTCATCGATGATGTGCAACCTCCTACATATATCGAAAATGCTTGCACACTCGGTAGCAGATCTCTTAGCTATCCGATAAAATCGACCTTTCTCATTGCCCGAATATTCTCCTGCCCCTTCTGCAATATTTAACGGAATTGAGGTTCCCGCTCGCTGCAATTGGTCTGCCAAATAGGATCTCCCTCTAGGAAAATGATTAACCACTTCCTCAATGAGTACTACCAGTTCTATGGAGGCTTGATATACATCTAGCTTCTCGTGATCAAAATACCTCATTTAGAGCCTTTGCTTTTCGTGAACGTGGCGTGCCCGATTCGCTTAAAGAGAACCGAGGCTGCTGGGGCAGCGGGGGCTTCTCCCGACTGTCTTTCGTGAACGTGTGCGTGCCCGTGCCCGTGCCCGATCTTTCTTCTTAACCTCCTAGAAAAACTTGGAGAAAAGGCGCGTGATGTCATGGTAGGTCACAAAGATAAAAAAGCCAATGAGCAGCGCCACAAATGGGATAATCAATCTCTCCATCGTCTTGGCTTTTATAGGCCTCTTCGTCACCATCTCAATCAGCGAAAAGAGAATATGCCCTCCATCGAGGACGGGCAGCGGCAATAGGTTGACGATACCGAGGTTGAGGCTGATGAGGGCCATCCAGAAAAAGGCCTCTTTGAAGCCGATAAGCCAGCTCTGATGAACGATCTGCACGATGCCGACAGGGCCAGCGACGTATTTGGGATTGGCGACGCCAGTGACGAGGCTCGCAAGAGTGCGGTATGTGTCGCGGAATACTTCGATAAACTGCTGTTGCGGCGAGGGATTATAGCGCACTTGTCGATCGACGAGAGGAGAGAGTCCCAGGATCATTTTGTGCTGCGCCTGATCAAATTGGTGGAGCGCTTCCATTCGCTTCTGCGGGTCTTTGATCGCGTCGATCTCTTTTTTCGTCTCGGTGAGGTCTTGGGTGAGCCGCGCTCTCTGCTCTTCGGTGAGGGGAAAGTCGCTGAGGGGCTTGGGGACGATGGGGTTGAGGAGATGAAGGTTGCCAGCGCTTGTGACGGGTTTGTCGGTGCCTATGGAGGAGACAACCTTCTCCAGGTCGGCGACGCTAAATTGATCGAACTGCCGGTCGGCATCGCTCCAGATGACTTGGTCGACAGCAGAGGGGTCCCGATCGACGATCATGAGGATGCGGCGCGATTGCAGGTCGGAGAGGAGCTCGTAGGGCGTGTGGACGGAGCGACCGTCGATGGCGAGGATCTGGTCCCCTTCCTGGAGGGGGTTGAAGTAGGCGCACCGCTGACACTCGTGGAAGGCTCTGGTCTGGTCTTCCTCATCGATGAAATTAATGCGACTCTCAACGGCTAAAGTGGGAGATAGATTGTAGGGAATGAAGTAGAGGTCTTGAAAGCGCCCCTTCAGGCCCGCTTCGTGTTGCCAATCGTCGATTTCTCCCCGTTCGGGGGGACTCATCTTTAGGTCGCTGAGTTGGACGCGGGGCACCTTGGTCTGAAATACTTGCAACCCGCGCTGAACGGTCATGAAGGCGGTCGATTCGTTGGTGAGGGCGCTGAGCTGCTCGTGGGAAAAGACGACTTCTCCATTGACCCAGAGGACTCGGTCTTTGGGTTGGATGCCGCTCTGGAGCATGGGCGAGCCGGCCAAGAGGGGCTGTCCCCCAAAAATCAGATAGCGGGCGGGAGAGAGGACGCCAATGGTGTTTAACTTCTCTTTCCCCATGAGGTGGTTATTCTCATAGGTGTTGAGCGTGTAGTTGAAATCGCTTTTTTGGCCGGTGACATAGTCGATCTTGGTCCCTTCGATCTGGGTCGTCTTATCGCTCATGATGCCGGCGATGAGAAGGTCTTTAAATCCTGTGAAGGGGCGCCCGTCGTATTTCTCGATCAGATCGCCGGGGCGAACACCGAGTTCAAAGAGGGGCGATTTGGGGTCTACCCAACCGATCCGGTGCGTGAATTCAGTAAATTGCTTATCTCTGCCGCCAGAAAACCAGAGGGCTGTGAAGACGAGGAACGCGAAGACGATATTGACAGCGGGCCCAGCGAGGGCGACCTGAATTCTCTGCCACGGCGTCTTGCCGAAAAAACCGTCGGAGATCTCAGAGGGTTCGAGTGCCCCCTCTTTCTGCATCCCTGCGATCTTGACGTAACCGCCGAAGGGGAGCATGCAAATGTGCCACTTGACGCCATTCCGTTCCCAAGTGAAGAGCGGCTTGCCCATGCCGATGGCAAAGGCCTCGACGCGCATGCCGAGCCGCCGGGCGACCCAATAGTGGCCCAACTCATGGATGAAGACGAGGAGTCCCAATCCGAGGATGGCAAGAAAGATGGAGAGAAGATTAAAAACCGTCAAATCACACTCGCTTTCAAGAATTGCCCTCCAGATTAGCAGATTCTGGAACTGGTGTGAAGAGATTAATTTTTGTCATGCATCTTGCAACAACGTAAATCAGGCCGATCAGGGTGGCGACGATCCCTCCCGTCGAGAGGGGAAGGCCAAAGAGATCGAAACAGAGGCGCGAGAGGAGAACGCCCGCAACCGAGGCGAAAATACCGACTAGAGGAGTCCAAAACAGAAGCCACGGCAGCCGGTGACAAAACAGTCGGGCGGTAAGAAAAGGGCCGACCAAAAAGGCGAGGACGAGGAGCACGCCCACAGCGCGGAAAGCGCCGATGCAGGTCGTCGCAACGAGGAAGAGGAGGAGAAAGTGGAATACGCCGCAAGGGACACCGAGCGTCTTGGCTAGGCTCCGATCAAAGCTAGAGAGCTGAAATTGTTTATAGAAGAGCAAAATGGCCACCAAATTCAGTCCGACGAGCGAGAGGGATAATTTCAGGTCGGCGAATTGGAGCAACTCCACATTGCCCATCACCGCTTCAATGCCGAGATGGACGTCGCGCATAAAGAGCGTTACAAGTGTGATGCCGGCGGCGAAGAGGGCCGTAAAGATGAGTCCAATGCTCGCATCTTCTTGAAGGCGAAAGAAACGAACCAGCCCTTCCGTTAAAAACGCGGTCATGAGGGCCGCTAGAAGCGCGCCGATCAAGAGATTGGGGAGCGAGAAAAGGGGCCCTCCTGTCACGAGAAAGGCGATCGCAATTCCGAGTAAGATCGTGTGGGAGAGGGAGTTGGCGAACATGGCCATCCGCTTCAAAATCAGAAACGGTCCCACGAGTCCCGTCGCGACGGCGATCGCACTCAATACGCCCATCTGCAAGAGATCGCTCATAATCCCTTCTCCGGAATAGGTTGGTGGTGGGGATCGAGTTTTGGATTTTCCAAAAGATGGGTCAATTTCTCTTCCATTTCGGGCGTTAAAATGTGTTCCATCTCTTCCGCGGTCCTGTGCACTTTTTCCGCTTGGTATCCGAGCCGCTCGGCGAGATAGAGTTCCCAGAGGCGGTGAAGGCGAACGATCGAGGCCGCCTTGAGCCTCCCATCGGTCGTGAGCGCGTGGCTCCGATCGATCCACCCTCCTCTCTTCAAGCGCCACAAGGCGATGCGGAGCGTGATCGATGTGGTTTCAGAGATCGTCCCCTTCATCCACATCCCCTTCAAAATATTCTCCTCGAGCCTCCGCAATCGGAAGGCCAAAATGCGCCCAAAGCGAAAGAGAAGTCCCCTTTTGGGGGCGAAAAGGAGCGAGAAAATCGCAAATGCCGTCCCGACCAAAACGATCATCGGCCCCGTCGGCAAATTGCCCAAAACGGAGAGGTAATTGCCCAAGAGGCCGCTCAAGGAACCGAACAGCGCGGCCCAGGCAAACATCACCTGCAGCCGGTCGCTAAACTGGCGCGCGGCGACGGCGGGGGCGATCACCATCCCCGACATGAGAACGACGCCGACGCTGCGGATGCCGACGATCAGCGAGAGGAGAAGGAGCCAAAAGAGGATCCGCTCGAGATGGACGACGGGGATACCGGCGCTGAGGGAAAAATCGCGGTCAAAAAGGGACGATTGGAGCGGATGAAAGGTCAAAAAGAGAAAGAGGGTGACGACGAGCACAAGCGCTCCATAGATCCAGATGTGCATATCGCTCATGGTGGCCGCCTGTCCAAAGAGGAGCATCTGCACCTGCTTGTGCCAAACGGGGAGCGCCGTCTGCATTGCGGAGGCGATGACGATGCCGATGCCGAAGAAAACGGCCAACACGAAGCAAAGGGCTGCGTCTGTGCGCACCTTCGCCTTCAACTCGAGCCACTCAACCGCTTTGAGACCGAGAAGAGAAGAGAGAAATGCGCCGCCGAGAGTCGCGATGAACGTCCACTCCTCGTGTTGAGGAAAAAGGAGCGCAAAAACAGAGACTCCGATGCAGGCGCCGGGATAGGTCGCATGAGAGAGCGTTTCGCTGAGGAGCGACCGTTTGCGCAGGAAAATCAATACGCCCATCAAAGATGAGGAGAGGCACATCAAGATACAGCCCCACGTGGGCGCGCGCAAAACGGGATCGGTGAAAAACTGGATCATAAAATCCCGCTGATGCTCTTTGCCGAGAGGTTGGCCGCCTCGTCGAAGAGGAGCTGGCTCTTGCCAAAGGCCCTGGCTAAATTTTCTCGCGTAAAGACCTCCTTCACGGGGCCGCAGCCAAGCAGGCGCGTGTTCAAGAGGAGGACCCAGTCGAAATACTCCTCGACGCTCGGCAAATCGTGGTGGACGATCAAGATCGTCTTTCCCAACTCTTTTTGCTTTTGGAGCAGTGTCATGATCTCTTTTTCGGTGGAGAGATCGACGCCGACGAACGGCTCATCGAGAAGGAAGAGGTCGGCATTTTGGACGAGGGCGCGAGCTAAAAAGAGGCGCTGCTGCTGGCCACCCGAAAGCTGGCTGATCTGTCGATGGGCATAGGCGCTCATCCCCACTTGCTCGAGCGCCGCAGCGGCAGCTTCCCGGTCGGCCTTGCGCAAGTAGCCGAATAGGCCGAGCCTTCCGTAGCGCCCCATCAAAACCACCTCGAGCGCCGTGATGGGGAAATCCCAATCGACCGACCCGCGCTGCGGGACGTAGGCCACCTTCTTGCGCACCTCTTCAGCCGATTTACCCAAGAGAGAAATTTTGCCCGAGAGCGGTTTCAAAAGGCCGAGCGCAGCCTTTAGCAAGGTGCTCTTGCCCGCGCCGTTAGGGCCGATGATTCCCACGAGGTGGCCCTGCGGAATTTGGAACGTAAGATCCCAAAGGACCGACGCCTTTCCGTAATTGATATTGAGTTCTTCAGCTTCTACTGCGTATTCCATAAGTACTTTGCAATTGTTTGCGCGTTATGGCGCATCATCTCCAAATAGGCAAGTCCGCTCATCGCATCGCCATAAAGCGGCTCGGAACAAATGTGGATCTCTAGCCCCAGCTCCTTTCCTGCTGAGGCGATTTTATGAATCGAATCTCTACTCACATTCGACTCGGGGAAGAGGACCGAAATACGGCGGCTGCGCAAAAAGTCGATGATTTTCTGGATGTCGCGCGGATTGAGTTGCCCCTCAGGAGCAAGCCCCTCCGGCGCGGCAAACCGGCCCGACCAATCCACCTCTTCCGGATCGGCCAAATAACTCCGCGAAAAATATTGGAACGCGTCGTGGCTCGTCACGAGATAGCGCTTCTCAGACGGGACGCTTCTCAAAATAGAGACGATCTCCCGATGCGCCGCATCCATTTGCGCCGACAATAACGCCCCCTGTTCGCGATAGTGAGAAGCCCCTTCTGGATCGGCCTGGCTCAGCGCCTCGACGATCGGGTCAATCCCCTTCTGCCACAGAGAGATATCCATCCAGACGTGGGGATCGATCACTTTCCCCTTCATCAAAATCTTGTCGGGGTGAGCCAATCGGATCTGATCTCCCACCGCCGTCGCCTTCGGCGAGTCGTGCAGAATCGCGGCGAGACTCGCCCCATGTTCCAAGCCCAGACCGTTATAGAAGATGACATCAGCCCGGGTGAACTTTTCCCCATCGCCTTTCACCATCTCATAGCTGTGGGGATCTAAATCGCCCTGAATCAACACCCACCCATCGATCCGATCTTTGCCGATCGCATCGACCAAGCTCGCGATTTGCGCCGTTGTAGAGAGCACTTTCAATTTTTTGTTATCTTGCATCCAATCGGAGGCCCGATTTTTGCATGTGCATCCCAACATCAACAGGGGCAAGAGAAGGGTCAAACAAACTTTTTTGAAACGGTCCATAATAGTTCAATCTCAGAGTAGGATATAGATTAGAATGTTGCTAAAAAGAAAAAAAGAAAAATCTCAGTTTCTTGCAAGAAAAGAACCCAACTTATATAATCCCCTAATAATTTGGAAAAAACATCCAGATGACTCTAAGAATTTGAAATATCCGAGGAGGCCAAGGTCCTCCTCGACTCAACAAAAAAATTGATTAGGACGGTAACATGGTCGCGCATAAAGAAGAATCTGAAGTGAAATCCGCAAAGGGCTTTAAGGAAGTCGAGGAAGTCATTTCGAAGGCGATAAAAAAACTCGGCGCTAAAAAAGAAAATGAGCTTTGCAAATATCTCCCGATGAAATCTGGGGGCTATATGCATCATTTTACTTTGAGAAAAATGAAGATCAAACAACCTCAAGAACTCTCTAGCATCATCGAGCGATTTGTCGTAAATGCCGACAAACCAACGGTTATCGCACCAAAACAGCGCGCAGCTCGGGGATCCCGCAAGCGCCGCGACCACATGAATTTTACCCGCATCCAGCTCGAGCGCATGCTCAACATTGCCCGTCTCGCTGGCGATAAAGAAATTATTACCATTCTGAGCCCTAAAAAATCTCTTGCTACATGCAAACGGGAGCTGATCCAAGCCATCCGCCACAATAAGGCAGAGCCAGAGCTTTGGAACAGCTACGTTGAGGCTGTTCAGGCTCACCAAATTCTGAGTTCAGACCCTGCCTATGCAGCGGCCCTAGCTCAACACTAAGTTCCTTCTATATCGCGAGACATCGCAAAAAGCCCTCAAGGTCTCTATAATCTTGAGGGTTTTTTCTTGTTGATTTTTACCCGAGCTGGTAAACTGCCTTTAGGTTTTTAAGTTTAAATTTAGGATTCAACACTATGACAGTTAAGTCGGACCCCCCTAGCGAATCAGTCTTTAAAGGACTTCGAGGAATTTTTTGGCCTGTGCACGGATTTGAACTGAAGAAGTTCTTACCCATGGGCTTGATGATGATGTGTATCTTGTTCAACTACACGATTTTGAGAGATACGAAAGACACCCTGATGGTTAACGCCCCCGGCGGCGGCGCTGAGTGCCTCTCCTTCTTGAAACTCTATGGAGTTACACCTGCAGCGATCCTCTTCATGATCGTCTTCATTAAGTTGGCCAACGTCTTCTCAAAAGAGAAGTTGTTCTACATCGTCCTCACCCCGTTCCTCGCCTTTTTTGCGGCTTTCGCTTTCATCATCTATCCGAACAAAGAAGCGCTCCACATGTCGATGGCCTCTATCCAAGCGGCCCAGGCCTCTCTGCCCAACCTCCACTGGTTGATCCCTGTCGTAGGAAACTGGAGCTTTAGCATTTTCTACATCCTGTCTGAACTCTGGGGAAGCGTCGTCCTCTCCATGCTCTTCTGGCAGTTTGCGAACGAGATCACCAAGGTCACTGAGGCAAAGCGCTTCTACGGCCTCTTTGGGATGATCGGCAACATCGGCCTTCTCCTCTCAGGACCTACCATTATTTTGACCGCTAAGTATGCGAAATCGCTCCCAGTCGGAGTCGATTCCTTTGGCGTCAACTTAAAATTATTGATGACCTCCGTGATCGCCTCTGGTTTGATCGCGATCTTCACTTACCGTTGGATGCACAAAAACGTCCTCACCGACCCGAACCTCTATCAGCCGGGTCAAGGCAAGAAGAAAGAAAAAGCCAAGCTCTCTGTCGTTGAGAGTTTCCGCTATATCCTCAAGAACCCGTACCTCGGCATGATCGCCATCCTCGTTCTCTCTTACGGCGTTGCGATCAACCTCGTAGAAGGCGTTTGGAAAGGGCAAATTAAAATCGCCTTTCCTGACATGAACGACTACAACATGTTCATGGGTCAGTTCTCTACATGGACTGGAGCGATCACCATCCTCTTGATGGTTGTCGGTAACAACATTTTGAGAAAGTTGAGCTGGACCAAAGCCGCGATCCTCACACCGATCATGGTTCTCGTCACCTCTTCTATCTTCTTCTTCTTTGTATGGAACGGCACAAAGAGCACCCCATTCGCTCCGCTTATGGGAACAACTGTCGTGCTCGTAGCCGTACTTGTCGGCCAAATCCAGAACGTATTGTCGAAAGGGACCAAGTACTCTCTCTTTGACTCTACGAAGCAGATGGCCTACATCCCGCTCGATCAAGAGGCAAAGATTAAAGGGCAGGGCGCCGTAGAAGTCATCGGCGGCCGTGCGGGCAAATCGGGTGGAGCGTTCATCCAGTCGACCCTTCTCGCTGTCATTGGCGGAAGCGTCTCTCTCGCCAGCCTGACCTATATCCTTGGGCCCTTGGTGATTGTCATCTGTGCAATTTGGGCCTTCTCCGTAGTCGGCCTCGGGCGCAGATTCAATGCCCTCGTTGCCAGCAAGGAGGCTGAGAAAGCTGCGGCTGAGAAAGAGACACCTGCTCCAGCAGCAGTTGGCTCGAAAGTCACCGCCCAAATCAGCAACTAAGAGAACCCCTGTTCTCAAATTCCACAAAGGCCTGGGTCTTCACCCAGGCCTTTTTTTATTAGAGATCTTTCGAAAAACGCCCCAAAATACCGCTGAATATTTTTAACCACAGAGATAATCCACCACAGAGGCGGGGGAGAAGCTCCCCCACACCCCCTCAAGAATGAAGAGACCTCTCTCCCTAAATTGGGGAGCTCGAGGGGCTTCCCCTCGTCTCTGTGGTGTCTTATCTCTGTGGTTATATCTCCTTATTAAAGCCAGCCGGATTTGGTGAAAACCATCCGCTTGTAGTGAAGCAAAATAGCCCGATGCAACGGCGCATTGAGGCAGTTGGAACGGAGCTGCGTGATCCGATCCGTGTCACACTGATACCACCCCCCATCCATCTTCACATACGTAATGAAGCTCGCCGTCCCCCCATCTGGCCTCATCTCAATAAATGCATCCAAATCGTAGCACAAATCGGGCTGCACAAAGTGCTGCTTCTTCTCACTTTCCGTCACGAAGAGATCGGGCGGACACCCCTTCTGCAAAGCCTCCTCCAAATTCTTCTGCACCTCCCACTTCGGATGCAATACCCGAATCAGATATTGAAAAATCCCATGGAAACAGAAATCGGTCAGCCTCGCCTTCAAAAAACAGTAGAGCGCAGCGCTATTGGCCGACGACGGATTGCGGTTTTCCTGCTGGTCATGGTGGTACTGGTCAATGAACTCTTGAAACGGCTCAAAGCTCCGAGGTGAAAAATAGAAGAGCTCCACAAATCCAGGAACGAAAAGGATAAACTGCATCAACGAATCGATCCACCCTTCCGGATCCGCTGGCCTAAGACCTATCGGAACATTCTTGGCCAAGGGCACCTTGCGCAATTTCGATTTTCGCTTCGGACGGGCGTGCTCCCTCTTCGCCAACTCAAACGCGGGCAAAAGATCGATCACGATCTGCGGCGCCATGGCCGACGGGAGCAATCCCCCGCGCGCACGGCTAATCCGCTCAAGCACAACCCCCCGAACCTTTGAATCGATTGGCTTGCACTCACCGAAACCTCCCCCTTCCGGTTTCCGTTCTCTTGAGGGGACAACAGGAGATATTGATACGTTCATAAAAAATATTGAGTTAAGAGTTTTTAAACGAATTATGAATTGTCCGCAAGATTTTTTTTCACACATGCGCCAGTTGCAAAGATCTGCGGGTTCGTATAAATTTGTACGATATGTTTCACTACGATCGCAGATATATCCGCAACTTCTCCATCATCGCCCACATCGACCACGGCAAATCGACCCTCGCCGACCGGCTCCTCGAGTTGACTCACACGGTTGAGAAACGGGAGATGCAGGAGCAGTTCCTCGATAACATGGAACTCGAGCGGGAGCGGGGGATTACGATCAAGGCCCGTCCCGTTACGATGTACTACAAAGCGGACGACGGCCACATCTACCAGATCAACCTGATCGACACCCCCGGCCATGTCGATTTCGCCTACGAAGTGTCCCGTTCCCTCTCCGCCTGTGAAGGGGCCCTCCTCGTCGTCGACGCCGTGCAGGGCGTACAAGCCCAAACGCTCGCCAACGTCCACCTCGCCATCGACCGGAACCTCGAAATCCTCCCAGTCATCAACAAAATTGATCTCCCCGCCGCCGATCCCGAAGGGGTCAAGAAGCAGATCGAAGACGTCATCGGCATCGACGCCTCCCGCGCCGTCCTCATCTCCGCCAAAACGGGCCTCGGCGTCGAAAAGGTGCTCGAGAGCATTCTCACAGACATCCCTTGCCCGAAAGAACCTCCCGACACCCACCTTCGCGCCCTCGTCTTTGATTCCCATTACGACTCTTACCGCGGCGTTCTCGTCTACGTCCGCGTCATGAGCGGCGAGATGTCTAAAAAATCGCACATCCGCTTCATGGCCAACCAGAAGACCTTTGAAATCAATGAAGTGGGCGTATTTGCTCCCAACGAGCAAATCACCGATGTCCTCCGTCCAGGAGAAGTGGGCTTTTTCGTCGCTAACATCAAGAATACTGCCGACGTCAAGATCGGCGATACGGTGACGCTCCACAAAAACCCCGCCCCCGCCCCACTCCCCGGCTTTAAAATGATCGCCCCTGTCGTCTTCGCCGGCATCTATCCCGTCGACTCCTCTGACTTCGAACAGGTGCGCGACTGCCTCCTCAAACTCCAACTCAACGATTCGGCCCTCCATGTCGAGCAAGAGAGCAGCCTAGCCCTCGGCTTTGGTTTCCGATGCGGCTTCCTCGGCCTGCTTCACCTCGAGATCGTCTTTGAGCGCCTCACCCGCGAGTTCAATCTCGACATCATCACCACGGCCCCCTCCGTCATCTACCGCTTCACGCTCAACAACGGCGACACACTCAAGATCGACAATCCGGCCCACACTCCCGATGTCGCCCACATCGATTTTATCGAAGAGCCCTGGGTCAAAGTGCACATCATGACCCCTTCCGAGTACCTCGGCGGCATCATGAGTCTCTGCATGGACAAGAGAGGCGATCTCGAAAAGACCGAAACGATGTCGGCAACGCGCCTCCTCCTCACCTACCGCCTCCCAATGAATGAGATCATCACCGACTTCAACGACAAGCTCAAATCGGTCACTCGGGGCTACGCCTCCTTCGACTACGAACCCGATGAATATGCCGAGAGCGACATCGTCAAGCTCGAGATCCGCGTAAACGAAGAGCCCGTCGACGCCTTTTCTTGCCTCGTGCACCGCTCCAAAGCCGAACACAAAGGGCGCGCCATCTGCGCCAAGCTGAAAGAGGTCATCCCTCAACAGCTCTTTAAAGTGCCCATCCAAGCGGCCATCGGCGGCAAGATCATCGCCCGCGAGACCATCAGCGCCATCACCAAGAACGTCACCGCCAAGTGCTACGGCGGCGACATCACCCGTAAGCGCAAGCTTTGGGAGAAGCAGAAAGAGGGCAAAAAGCGGATGAAAGAGATCGGTAAAGTCAACATCCCCCAATCTGCCTTTATGGAAGTCCTCAAAGCGGAATAGTATGATTTATCTTCTTCTACTCGCTCTTCCCCACCTCATTTGGCAAACCGATAAGACCAAAGACCTCTCTCCCCGAGCCCTTGAGACGCGTCAAACCTGGATCGACCTAAACCCCGGATACCGCTACTCCCTCTATGACGATGCCGATATTGAAACCTATATCCAGCAAAAGTGGCCTCCCGAATACCTCGCGTTTTTCCATGCGCTTCCCCTCGGCGTCATGAAAGCCGATCTCTGGCGCTATCTCGTCTTGACCACGGAAGGGGGCATCTATTCTGACATCGACTCGGTCTGTCTCATTCCTATCCGCGATTGGCAGGTCCGAGATCGCCCCCACGTTCTCCTCATCGACACCGATTCTGACACCGGCCAATTTTGCCAATGGACCTTTGCCGCGACACCCCATCACCCCGCCCTCGAATTCCTCTGCAACTATGCACTCAAACGGTGGCAGAAAAGGGGTATTACCCACTGCGCAGATGGCTCCATCGACGTCCTCGGCGCCACCGGCCCCACCCT
>DATIIR010000042.1:0-4447 GCA_035479435.1 Chlamydiales bacterium | reverse complement strand
GCGCTCAAAGAGGAGGGGCTCCGCACCATCCTCGTCAATCCCAACATCGCCACCGTCCAAACCGACCCCGACATGGCCGATGAGGTCTATCTGCAGCCGCTCAACAGCGCAACGGTAGAGAAGATCATCGCCAAAGAGCGCCCCACCTACATCCTCCTCAGCTTCGGCGGCCAAACAGCGCTCAATCTCGGCCTCGAACTCGAAGCGAGCGGCGTGCTGAAAAAATATAAAGTGAAAGTGCTCGGCACTCCGATCGAGGCAATCCGCCTCACGGAAGACCGCGACCTCTTCAAACACAATTTGGCCTCGATCGGCATACTCAGTCCCGTGAGCCGCGCCGTCACCACTGTCGAATCTGCGTGCGAGGCGGCGCGCGAAATCGGCTACCCGGTGATGATGCGTTCCGGTTTCTCCCTCGGCGGACTTGGATCGGGCAAGATCGAAAGCGAAAGCGAAATGAAGGACCGCGCTCGCCAGGCGCTCCACGGCGCGCCCCAAATCCTCATCGAGGAGTATCTCCTCGGCTGGAAAGAGCTCGAATACGAAGTCGTGCGCGACTCGGCCAATCAGGCGCTCACCATCTGCAACATGGAAAACTTCGATCCGATGGGCGTCCACACAGGGGAGAGCATCGTCGTCGCCCCCTCGCAAACGCTCAATAACGCCGAATACCATCTCCTCAGGGAAATCGCCATCAAATGCGCCCGCCATTTTCAAATCCAAGGGGAGTGCAATGTGCAATTTGCGCTCGACCCAAAGACGAGTCAATACCGCGTGATCGAGATGAACGCCCGCCTCTCTCGCTCCAGCGCCCTCGCCTCAAAGGCGACCGGCTATCCCCTCGCCTTCGTGGCGGCGAAGCTCGCCCTCGGCTACCGCCTCGATGAGGTGACCAACGCAATCACCCGCAAAACCACCGCCTTTTTCGAGCCCGCGCTCGACTACATCGTCGTGAAAATCCCCCGTTGGGACACGCAAAAACTCAAGAGCGCCGACCGCACCATCGGCACCGAGATGAAAAGCGTCGGTGAAGTCATGGCCATCGGCAAATCCTTCCCCGAAGCGCTCCAGAAAGGGATCCGGATGCTCAACATCGGCTCAAGCGGCATCGATGAAACGCCCGAAGAGTTCGAAAATCCCCTCAATGACATCCGCAAACCGACCGACCGGCGCCTCTTTGCCCTCTACCAATTCTTCCTCCAAGGAGGCGACGTGGGCGTTGCGCAAGAGCTCTCCCATATCGATCCTTGGTTTCTTCAGCAGCTGAAAAACCTCTCCCAATTTCAGGAAAAACTCACGATAGAGCCCCTCACCGCAGAGCTCCTCCGCAAAGCCAAGGAGCTCGGCTTCTCAGACAAATCGATCGCCCGAATGAGAAAAGAGACGGAGAGCGAAATCCGCAGCCGCCGCCTCAAATACAAAATCACTCCCTTCATCAAGCAAATCGACACGCTCGCCGGCGAATTCGACGCCGAAACGAACTATCTCTACACGACCTATGCAGCGCAATCGCACGACATCGTCCCATCGAAGAAGAAGGCGATCATCGTCCTCGGCTCGGGCCCCTATTGCATCGGCTCTTCGGTTGAATTCGACTGGTGCGCCGTCAACATGGCCCGCACGCTGCGCAGGTTAGGAGCTGAAGTGATCATCATCAACTCCAATCCCGAGACCGTTTCGACCGATTTCGACGAATCGGACCGCCTCTATTTCGAGGAGCTCACCCTCGAACGGGTCCAAGACATCGCCGACTTTGAATCGCCCCGTGGCTTTCTCGTCTCTGTCGGCGGGCAAATCGCCAATAACCTCGCCCTTCCGCTTCACAAAAATGGATACCCGATTCTCGGCACACCCGCCTCCTCCATCGACAAAGCGGAAAACCGCGACACCTTCTCCTCGCTCCTCCGCGACCTCAACATCGACCAGCCCCCCTGGCAGCGCATCTCGAATCTCAAGAAAGCCAAAGAGTTTGCAGAGCAGCACGGCTATCCCGTCCTGATCCGCCCCTCCTACGTCCTCTCTGGCGCCGCCATGAACGTCGTCGCCAACGAAGAGGAACTGGAAAAATATCTCAAGGAAGCTGTGATCGTCTCTCCCGATCATCCGATCGTCGTCTCTAAATTCATCGAGAACGCCAAAGAACTCGAAATCGACGGCATTGCGAAACAGGGCGAGGTGATCGTCTCCGCCATCGCCGAACACGTCGAAAACGCCGGCGTCCACTCGGGCGACGCCACCATTGTCTTGCCTCCCCAGCGCCTCTACCTCGAGACCATCCGCAGAGCCAAGAAGATCACCCGCTCCATCGTCAAAGCGCTCCAGATCACCGGCCCCTTCAACATCCAATTCATCGCCAAAGACAACGCCATTCAAGTGATCGAGTGCAACGTGCGCGCCTCCCGCTCCTTCCCGTTTGTCTCCAAAGTCACCCGCCACAATTTCATTGAGATCGCCGCCGAAATTCTCCTCAACAAATACAAGCCGCGCGAATATGAGACGCTCGAACTCGACTACGTCGGCGTGAAGACCCCCCAATTCTCCTACAAGCGGCTCAAAGGAGCCGACCCCGTCGCCAACGTGGAGATGGCCTCCACCGGCGAAGTCGCCTATATCGGCGACAACTATCTCGAAGCCTTCTTCGCCTCGTGGCTCTCGACTGAACAAAAAGTGAGCGGCAAGAAGCTCCTCATCAGCGTCAGCGGCGACTACCGGATCAAGCTCCTCGAGCCCCTTCGCCAACTCGAGACGCAAGGGTGGGACCTCTACGCCACCGAAGGGACCCACGACTACCTCGCCAAGCATGGCGTCGGCTCAGTTGCCCTCTACAAAGTCGGCGAGAAATATGAGCCCAACATCGCCACCGTTCTTGCGCAGCGCAAAGTCGATCTGATCATCAACATCCCCCGTGGCGGCGCAGAGAAAAACACCGCCGGCTTTAAGATCCGCCGTCTCGCCATCGACCACCACATTCCCCTCATTACTAACCTGCAGCTTGCGGCTATTTTTCTCCAATGCCTCGTCGAGGTCGACATCGACGAGATCCCCGCCCGCTCACTCCGTGAAATCACCTCGCGATGAAAAATATCCTCCTCAAACGGCTCATTCGCGCCATCCGCCCCCTCATCCCCCGCAACCCCAACGCCAACCGGATCCTCGTCGTCGCCACAACCGCCCTTGGCGACACCCTTTGGGCCACACCCGCCATCGAGAATCTGCGCCACTCTTTTCCCAACGCCTACATCGCCCTCCTCACGGCCCCCATCGGCCTCGAGATCTTCCAACACAATCCCCACATCGACAAGCTCCACTGTCTGAAAGAGCCCCTCTCCCACCACTTCTTCTCCCTCTGGCGCACCCTCCGCAAAGAGCACTTTGACACCATCCTTTTCCTCCACGCCTCGCAGCGGCTCACCCTCCCCCTTTGCTCCCTCCTTGGCGCCACCCGCATCATTGGCACCGCCGGCATCAACAAAGGGCTCGACAGCCTCCTCACCGACCCCCTTCCCAACCACGCCCAGCACGAAATTGTCCGCCGCCTCCAAATCGTCCACCGCTATGGCGCCTCCACCCCCATCCAGACCCTCTCTTTCTACCTTCAGCCCCACGAACATCTTCCACCCCGTCCCCGCACCATCGCCCTCCATCCCGGCTCCAAGGACCCCTTCAAGCGGTGGCCCCCCGAGCGCTTTATCCAACTCGGCAGAGCCCTCTCCAAAACCCACGCCATCCTCATCACGGGAAACGACGCCGAGCGCCCCCTCACGGAATACATCGCCGCCCAAATTCCCGCAGCCCAGGTAGCCACTACGACCACCCTCCGCTCCTTTGCGGCTCTCTTACATCAAATGGATTTGTTGATTTCTAATGATACGGGCTCGGTGCACCTAGCTTGCGCGCTCAATCGACCCGTCGTCGCCATTTACAGCTCGACCGATCCGGCCCTTTGCGGTCCGCACCACGCTCCCAAGGCGATCGCCATTGCCCGTAGGCCAACCTGCGATCCCTGCCTAAAACGAAAATGCCGCCAGCCTTTCTGTTTCCTCCAAATTGGAGTCTCAGAAGTCCTGGCGGCATCTAATCAGTTACTACAAACGTCCTAGCGAATTACTCAAATGGATTAGGCTCATTTGCCAATGCAGCATACCATGCTGAATAGTCATTTTGAGCTCCTACCGCTACTGTTGCCTGTCTTGCACCGGGTTGTTCTCCCTCAGGTGAACCTCTACCAGCGGCTTCTCCAACCGGTCCTGCTGCTGCGACTCCCACTGCTAGCGGCGCTGCTGCGGCTTGCGCAACTGCTGCTGGCGCTACTGCCACTGCGGCTGGTGCTGCTGCTGCGGCAGGTTGGGCCATTCGTTGATACACAGAATGTCCCACTTGAGCAAGAGTGCTATACACTGCCACTCTAGCTGCTGTATCAACATATTCATTAGCCCTCTCATCTGGG
>DATIIR010000041.1:0-12937 GCA_035479435.1 Chlamydiales bacterium | reverse complement strand
ATATTCAGAGAAATCAGCCACATCTTAAGCAAGTATCTCTTCTACCTCGCCATCCTCCTCTGTGTTCCGCTGACCCTCGCCGCCTATTACCAATTCATCTCCCATTCCCATCCGCAACCCCACAGCACGTTCGCCTTCCTTCTCACCCTCATTGTCTGCCTCCTCTTCGCAGCTTTGCTTCACAGTGTAGGGCACAAAGCCCAAGGACAGCTCTACAAACGGGAGAGCATCCTCATCGTCGTTCTCATCTGGGTCGTCACCTCACTCATCAGCGCCCTCCCCTTCACCTTCAGCGGCACGCTCAGCCCTCTCGACGCCTATTTCGAAGCGATGTCGGGGCTCACAACGACCGGCTCAACCATGATCTCACCCAAGGCCTACGACCCCTCCACGGGACATGAAGTCCCCCTCTACATCACCAACTCCCATGTTCCAGGCAAAACATACTCCTCTTGGGGTACCGTCGCCCCGATCCGCGATCCCAATACCGGACTTATCCTCTACTCTGGCATCGAGGCGGTCAGCAAGGCGCTCCTCCTCTGGCGCAGCCTCCTCCAATGGGTCGGCGGCATGGGGATCGTCGTGATTTTTCTCACCGTCCTTCCCGCGCTTGGCGTTGGAGGCAAATTCCTCTATAAAATGGAGACCACAGGCCCCATCAAAGATGAGATCACCCCCCGCATCCGAGAGACCGCATCGCATCTTTGGAAACTCTACTCCTTCTTCACCCTTCTCGAAATTGCGCTCCTTGTTTGGACCAACAGCCAGATGCCCTTTTTCGACGCCGTCTGCACCTCGCTCTCCACCGTTTCCACGGGGGGATTTTCCGTTCGCAACGACGGCATCGCCAGTTACAACAGCGCAGCTACCGAGGGGATTATCATCGCCTTTATGGTGATCGGCAGCATCAACTTCTCCCTCTATTTTCACATCCTTCGCCTCAAGTTTTTCCGCATCTTCGTACCCGATTTTTTCCTCTTTCTCGGCACGGCGCTCCTCGGCTGCATCGCTGTATCCTCCTTTCTCATTCCCGAATTTGGCCTCGTCCGCGCCTTTCGGGAAGGGAGTTTTCAAGCTCTTTCGGTACAGACGACGACCGGTTTTTACTCTACCAACTACGACCTTTGGCCCTTCGCCCCGCAGATGTTTATGCTTCTCCTCATGTTTATCGGCGGCATGTCGGGATCGACTGCGGGCGGCATTAAGACATCTCGCTTCTATATCGCCTACAAGATTCTTCTCCATCGACTGGAATCGATTTACCGCCCCGAAAGCGTTCGGAAACTCTACATCGGCAAAACGGAAGTCGACGATAAAAATGCTCTCACCGTCCTCGCCTTCTTTTGCATCGTCGCCTTTTTCACCGTCCTCGGCACCATCTCTCTGGTTCTCGACGGCATTGATCCAGGGACATCGCTCGGACTGATCGGCTGCTTCCTCAATAACGTAGGGCTCGCCTTCCACGCCGCCGGCCCCACCGAATCGCTCGGCTTCCTCTCCCCGTTTTCCAAACTCCTCGCCACCTTCTGGATGCTTTTGGGCCGCCTCGAGTTCTTCGCAGTCCTCCTCCTCTTCCTCCCCGCATTTTGGAAAAACCACTAAATGTAAAGCGGCTTTACATGGATTACTATCTCTTTCAGGTTCAGAATGATGCGTCACTAAACAAAGTGCGCCATGCCCTTGAGAAGCGGGGATTGCGAGACATCTTTATCATCGAAGATGATGCTACGGGCGACACTTTCATCGGCGGTCACGCCAACACCGCCATCACCGTTCCCGACGCACTCCTCATCGAGCACAAAAAAGCCACAGTCGATTGGCATGAGCAGTGGGCCCTGTTTGCCGAGAACTTTACCGACGGCAAGGCGCACATTGCTCTGGGGGACAAGACGCTTCTCCTCACTCCGGGTGCGGGCTTTGGCGATCTCTCCCATCCGACCACCTATCTGATGCTTGAAATGCTCAAAAAGCACGTTGTGGGCGAACCGATCATCGACATTGGGACGGGCAGCGGCATTCTCGCCCTTGCGGCGCTCCTTCTCGGCGCCAAATCGGCCATTGGGATCGATATCGACGCCGCAGCCATCAAGCACGCCAAGCAGAACGCTAAACTCAATCAACTCAAAGCCACCTTTGCCAAACGGCTGCCCAAACGGCTGCCAAAAAGCATCCTCTTGATGAATATGATCCTCCCCGAGCAGCGTGCATTCGGCCCCGAGCAGCTTAACCCCTTGGCCAAACTGTGGATTGTTTCGGGGATCCTGGATTCTCAAAGAAAAGAGTATCTCATCCAAGCCCAGAAGTGGGGGTGGCAGCTCGTCTCCGAACAGAAGCGCTCCGAATGGCTGGGCCTCGTCTTCAATATCCGTTGACTCCTCCCCCATTGGGGGATTATCATTTGTCCCCTATGCCTCGCCCCTTTATTGATTGGTCTCAGCAATACCCTGCTTATGTCCCAAGTGCGCTCCTTGCTATAGGTCCTGAGCAATCCGAAGAGGAGCAAAGAAAACGGTTGCAAGACTCAGTCCAAAATGTTCTTATCAACCTGCGCACGATTCCCACTATGGGATTGATGCAAAAAATTTCGGATGCACTTGAAACCCAAGCGGAACTGCGAATTCAACTATTTGCAATACAGATGCTCTTTGTCAAAGGCTCAGGCAAGATCCTCTCTTACCACGATACAAATCGGCAAATTGGGAGCGGCCGATATCGCTCCCATCATCCTGCTAAGGGTGAATGCCTTGCTAACAGATCTCAATTTGTGGCGGCACATTGGGCTACTTTTCCCGCTCTCAAATACAAACAAGGGGATCAAGAATTTGAACTCGCCGCCGGATCACGACTGAAGGATCTTCAAAATTGCACAACGCTTGTTCCAGTAAATGCGAATGGGGCGGACTCCTTAGTTGATGGGACGATGAAATCAAATGGGCTCCGATCGAATACCATTGGAATCCTAAATCGATCTGCCCAAAATGACGAACCGAGGAAATTGCTACTCGACTTTGTTGAAGAATTTCTGAAACAGATCACAAGGGCACAAGAGACTCCCGTCGAACAGAAGAAGTTCACGCTCGATTGCTATAAAAAAGTGGCGACCATTTACCTAGAGCAACTTAAAAACGACGCTTTCGTTCGAAAGCTTTTCTTCCACAACACTCCGGAGGAACAAGGGAAACCAATCGACGCGACTTTCTTTGACACTGCCCATCAAGAAATTCACACCGCTCTTGGGAAAAGTCCGACGGGCGTCCCTGTTCAAGAGGTTGCAATTGTCTCTCACACCACAGCAACAGCCCTAGGGGCAACTGCAGCAAAATATGCAGAACACTGTCGTACAGTTGAAAAAGTGATGGCGCTGGCCCGGCAATGTCTCACAAACCCAGCCCAGAAACAGGCGCTACAAACTGCCATTAAAGCAGCAGTTAAAGAACGCTACGACAAGACACCGCAAAAGGTTCCCCTCATCGCAGAGCACCTCATAAAAGGGGCCGCCGGGTAACAGCGGCCCAAGTGGAGTTACATCATGCCGCCAAAGTCGCCCATGCCACCCATTCCTCCCATACCACCCATACCGCCCATGCCCATTCCTGGTGCTGGGGCTGCGTTCGGTTTTTTAGGTTCGGGTTTGTCGGTGATGATGACTGCGATGGTGATGAGCATGCCAGAGATGGAGGCTGCGTGCACAAGCGCGCTCTTCGTGACGAGAACGGGATCGATCACGCCGTCCTTGACGAGGTCGGAGAACTCGTCGGTCAGGCCGTTATAGCCCCAAGCGCCCTCTTTCTCGGCAATCTTCTCGGCGATGAGGTTGCCGATCTTGCCGCAGTTGTTGGCAATGGCAGCAGCAGGAGCAAAGCACGCTTTGCGGACGATGTCGACGCCGATAGCCTCATCGCCTGTTACCTTCAGCTTATCAAGCGCTTTGGTGGCGCGGATGAGCGCTACGCCGCCGCCGGGAACAATCCCTTGCGCAACGGCTGCACGCGTGGCGTGAAGAGCGTCCTCGATGCGGTCTTTTTTCTCATTGGCTTCCGTTTCAGTGACTGCGCCGACGTTGACGACAGCGACGCCGCCGAGAAATTTGGCGAGCCGCTCTTCGAGCTTTTGCCGATCGTAATCGGAGAGATTCGGCTGCATGAGTTCCGCTTTGATCGCGATGGCTCTTCTCTGAATGTCTTTTGCCTTGCCTGAACCTTCGATAACCGTGGTCTCTTCTTTAGAGATCTTCACTTTCTTGGCACTGCCCAAAACCTCAACACCCACTTCCTCAATGTTGTATCCGAGTTCGTCGGAGATGAGGGTCGCGCCGGTGAGAATGGCGAGATCTTCCAGGACGCTTTTGCGCCGATCGCCAAAGGCGGGAGCCTTGACAGCGCAAAGAGGGAGGCCCCCCTTCACTTTGTTGACGACGAGGGTGGCGAGAGCTTCTCCATCGACGTCATCGGCGATGATGAGCAAAGGACGAGACCCTTTTCCCATCGCCTTTTCCAAAATGGGGACCAACTCTTTCGCGTTGGAGAGCTTTTTCGTGGTCAAAAGGATGGCTGGATTGTCGAATTCAACCGACATCTTCTCCCCGTTGGTGATGAAATAGGGAGAAATATAGCCTTTGTCAAACTGCATCCCCTCAACAACGTCGAGCGTTGTCTCAATTCCCTTCGCTTCGCCAATGGTGACGATGCCGTCCTTGCCCACTTTCTGCATCGCTTCGCCGATGATGGCGCCGATGGCGGTGTCGTTGTTGGCCGAAATGCAGGCGATCTGTCGGATCTCTTCAGGAGTTTTGATCGGCTTGGCCATTTTATCGAGCGCCTCTTCGATCGCTTTTACCGCTTTATCAATGCCGCGCTTGACGTCCATCGGATTGGCGCCCGCGCTGACGTTCTTCACCCCTTCACTAAAGATCGCTTCGGCGAGAACAATGGCCGTCGTCGTGCCGTCGCCAGCAGTGTCGGACGCCTTAGAAGCGGCCTCTTTCACCAGTTGCGCTCCCATGTTCTCATATTTGTCTTTGAGAGCGATCTCTTTCGCTACAGTTACGCCGTCTTTTGTGGAAGAGGGTGAACCGAAATCCTTCCCGATCACGACATTGCGCCCTTTAGGGCCCAGTGTCACGATGACCGCTTTCGCCAACGTCTTTACGCCTTTCAAAATCGACTTGAGGGCCTCTTGGTGGAATTGGAGCATCTTTGCCATATTAACCTCCCAACACAGCTAAAACATCATCTTCAGAGAGAATCAAATAATCGACGTCGTCCGCCTTATATTCGGTGCCAGAGTAGGAGGAGAACAAAATCTCATCGCCCACTTTGACATCGAGCGCATGGCTCTTCCCTTTCTCATCGACTCGTCCTGGTCCTACCGCCATGACTTTGCCTTGGCGCGGTTTTTCTTGGGCTGTTTCAGGAAGGATGATGCCCCCTTTGGTGGTCTTGGCTTCTTGCCGCTTTACGACGATGCGGTTTCCGAGTGGTTTAATCTTCTTAGACATGTCATGTCTCCCTATCAGGTTAAATGTGGAGGCCATCATAAGGCTTACCGACGGTTTATGTCAACGTTTTGGCAAAACGTCCGTTCGAGTGCTAATAAAGAAGGTATTTTTTGCGCACTTCGAGGAAGGCTTCCCGTTCGGCTTTATGGAGTTCGATGAGCTTCCATGCGGGGTATTTTTCCTTGGAGAGGATGTCGTAGACGGCTTCGGTGCCATTGGCTTTACAGAATAGGTCTTTGCACGATGCGTCGGCAAAGCGCTTGGTGAATTCTTTGGGATAGAGGCTCTTGAGCATCCCCAAGAGGAGATACTGAACGGAGAGGGGCTTGTAGATCTTGGTATCGATGATTTGGATGAGGACGCCTTGGCAATCGACCCCTTTATAGAGCCCCCAGAAGGGGCGGAAATGGAACGGCTGGAAGTGGACGCCGGGCAAGTTTTGCGCGTTGAGTTTTTCGGCGAAATCGTTGGCTTGGATCCAGGGGGCTCCTACGACTTTGAAAGGGAGTGTAAAGCCGATGCCGATATTGAGGATGGAGAGCTCGCCGAGGATCCCGGTAGAGGGGCAAAAGAGCGGGGTGTCGGGTTCGGGGACATTGGGGCTGGGCGGTATCCAGGCCAGTCCCGTGTCGCGATAACTCATGGCGCGGTTCCACCCTTTCATCGGAACGACTTTGAGCTTGCAACCGATCTTATACTCTTCGTTAAAGAAGCGGGCGAGCTCGCCGATGGTCATCCCGTGGCAATAGGGGACGTTGATGTAGCCGATGTAGGAGCGCCACTTATCTTCAAGCATGGGGCCGTCGACAATCAGGCCGTTGATTGGGTTGGGGCGATCGAGGACAATCACTTCAATCCCGAGCTTGGCCGCCTCTTCCATCGTGTAAAACAATGTCGTTGGATAGGTGTAAGCGCGGACGCCGGTGCACTGAATATCGTAGATGAGCACGTCGATGCCTTTGAACATTTCGGGCTTGGGGCGGCGCGTCTCTCCGTGAAGGCTAAAGATGGGGATCCCATTTTCATCGCCGTGTTTGACCGATTCCCATGCGTAGTGTTGTCCGTTGAGTCCATGTTCGGGGGAAAAGAGGGCGGAGAGTTTGTGTTTTTCCTGAAGAAGCTGACAGGTGGAGCGCATTTGGCTATCGACGCCCGTATGATTGGTGAGGAGGGCGATCCGTTTATCTTTCAGATGGGCGAGGTGATCCTCTGCGAAGAACACGTCGACGCCGGTCATCACTTGAGCGGAGAGAGAAGCACAAAAAAGGAAGAGAAAGAGGGCGCGCATCATCAAGACCGACTATAACAAGGGGGAATTGCAAAGTCCAGAGACGAACAAATGCAAAAAAAATTTTGTCGCATGCATCGCGGTGATTGATTATAAGAGTGAGTATGACCTACCTCGATGAAGCGATCGATGTTCTCGAGAGCGTGAAAGCAAAACCGCAAACGATTGGGGAACGGAAGCGTTTGGCTGTGGAGCTGGCCGCCTTGATGCTGCGCGAAGCGAACCAAACGATGACGCATCATGAAAAAACGGTGCAGCAACAGCTCTCTCGCCTGATGCACGATCCGATTGGCAAGGCGTTTACTACATCGATGACCGATCAGTGCTTCCGCAGCACATCGAACAAGCGGATCGCAAATCAGATGATCTATCTCCTCGGGCAATTGGGCGTTCCCCAATATCTCGACTGGGAAAAAAAAGTGGAGTTGAGCGCATTCAAAGCGATCGGCACGGGAGTGGCTCAGTTTTTGGTCCCTCTGGCGACAAAAAAACTGCGAAGGGAGACGGAGCGAGTTATTTTGCCCGGAGAGTCGCTCCTTCTGTCCAAGCATTTGAGAGAGCGAAGAGCCGAAGGGGTGCGTCAAAACATCAACCATCTCGGTGAAGCTATCTTGAGTGAGTCGGAAGCGAAAAAGCGGCTCCACACCTATCTCGAAGATCTAAAAAACCCAGAAATCGACTACATGTCGGTGAAAATCTCGACGATTTTCAGCCAAATCAATCTTCTCGCCTACGAGGAATCGATCGATGCCATCGCCGATCGACTGAAGCAGCTCTACCGCGCTGCGATGAAGGCGGGAGGTAAGTTTGTCAACTTGGATATGGAAGAGTACCGCGACCTCCATCTAACCGTTGCGGCTTTTCGCAAGGTGCTCGATGAATCGGAGTTTTATTCTTATTCAGCGGGACTTGTACTGCAGGCCTACCTACCCGATTCACACCCGTGTCAAAAAGAGCTCACTGAATGGGCGAAAAAGCGGGTTAAAAACGGGGGCGCTCCGATCAAAATCCGCATTGTAAAGGGCGCCAACTTAGCGATGGAGCAATTCCATGCATCTGTGAGGGGATGGCCACAAGCGCCCTATGTGAATAAAGTGGAAGTCGATGCGAACTTCAAGCGAATGGTGGTCTACGGCTGTCACTTAGAAAATGCGCGCGCTGTTCGCCTCGGCATCGCCAGTCATAACCTTTTCGACATCGCCTTTGCGATGCTGCTCCGTGTAGAAAATCAGGTTGAGCCCTACACCGGTTTTGAAATGTTGGAGGGAATGGCCGATCACATACGGCGCATCGTGCAGAAGTTGACGGGCGATATGCTCCTCTACTGCCCCGTCGCCACCAAGCAAGAGTTCCAACACGCCATTGCCTATCTGATCCGGCGACTCGATGAGAATACGGGCACCGAAAACTTCCTCCGCTATGTATTTGGCCTCAAACCGGGCACCGAAGCGTGGGAAGCGCAAACGTCCCTTTTCTCTCAAAGCTGCGATGAGATGGAGACCGTTAGCCTCCAACCGCGCCGCACCCAAAACCGACAGCTCCACCCGCAAGCCCCCGAGGCCATCGGCTTCGAAAACGAACCCGACACCGATTTTGCCCTTCCACAAAACCGCATCTGGGCCGAAGAGATCACCCGCCATTGGAGAACCTACAAGCCAAAACCGATCCCGCTCGTCATTCGCGGACAAGAGCTTTTCGCGAACGAAGAGGGCCACGGACACGGCCCAAACAACAATGTAAAGCCGCTTTACATTTACGCAAAAGCACATAAGGATCAGATAGATGACGCTTTAAATTGCGCAAAGGCCCACGAAAAAAACTGGGGTGGAACGACGGTTGCCCATCGGATTGAGGTCTTCGGCCGGATTGCCGAAAAGTTCCGCGAACGGAGGGGTGAGTTGACGGGCGTGATGATGATCGATGGGGGGAAGACGATTCCAGAGTCGGATCCCGAGATCTCTGAGGCGGTCGATTTTGCCGAATATTATCGGCGACAGATGGGGAAGATGTCATCGATGAAGGACATCAGTTGGAAACCAAAAGGGACGATTTTGGTGACGCCCCCTTGGAATTTCCCCTGCTCGATCCCTGCGGGAGGGATCCTCGCAGCGCTTGCCATGGGCAATTGCGTCCTCTTTAAGCCCGCGTCAGATGCTGTTTTGATCGGTTGGCATGTGGCCAATTGTTTTTGGGATGCGGGCGTCCCCAAAGAAGTGCTCCAATTTATCCCGTGTTCTGGCGAAGATGTGGGAGGAGATCTGATCTCTGATGAGAGGGTCAATTGCGTCATCCTCACGGGCGGCACATCGACTGCGAAAAAGTTCCTCAAAATGCGCCCCGGCCTTGATCTCGCCGCAGAGACGGGCGGTAAAAACGCAATGATCATCACGGCGCTTTCCGATCGCGATCTCGCCATTAAAGATCTCGTCCAATCGGCGTTTGGCCACGCGGGACAAAAGTGTTCTGCAGCCTCGCTCGCCATCCTCGAAGCAGAAGTGTATGACGATCCCCATTTCCGCCATTCGCTCCGCGAAGCAGTGGCGAGTCTAAAAGTGGGTCCCTCATGGGACCTCGCCACCTCCATGAATCCGCTCATTCACGAACCGCGTGGTGCCCTCAAGCGGGGCCTCACCACGTTGGAAGCGGGAGAAGAGTGGCTCCTCGAGCCGCGGCAAGATCCCCACAATCCGTGTCTTTGGAGTCCCGGCATTAAATTGCACGTCCGGCCGGGTAGTTTCACCCACATGACGGAACTTTTTGGTCCCGTGTTGGGGCTCATGCGCGCTGACGACCTGCACCACGCCATCCAACTCGCCAATGCGGTCCCCTATGGCCTCACTTCGGGCCTCCACAGTCTGGATGAGAGGGAACAGGTGACCTGGACCCAAGAGATCGAAGCGGGGAATCTCTACATCAACCGCACCATTACGGGGGCTATCGTACGGCGCCAACCTTTTGGGGGCTGTAAAGCCTCCAGCTTTGGCGGCGGATCGAAGGCGGGTGGTCCCAACTACCTCCGCCAGTTTGCTAAAGCGAGCCAGATCTCGCTGCCCCAAGAGAAGCATCCGGTCAATGAATCGGTCAATAACCTCACCGCTTTTCTCGACCACATCGACCTTACGGCCGAACAGCTCGGCCTCTGGACGGCCAGCGTCGCTAACTACGCCTACTGGTGGAAGCGTTTGTCCCAAGATCGCGATCCGACGAAGATTGTGGGGCAAGACAACTTCTTCCGCTACCTGCCGCGCAAGAACATCACGCTACGCCTTGAGGCGCACGCCTCTCCGCTCGACGCGCTGCGCGTATGCGCCGCCGCGCTCACCTGCCACGCCAAGCTGGAGATCAGCTGGACACCCCGCACCTCGTCGCCCATCCATTGGCTTGAGCTTGTCCCCATCCTCCGCGTCATTGAAGAAACGGAGGAGCATTTCCTCAGGCGTCTCAAAGAGGGCAAAATCGAACGGGTCCGCCTCCTTGAGCCCCCCACAGCTGCGCTTCTAAAGGCCGCCGCCGAATCGGCGACCCATCTCATCGATGACGCGGTTCTCGCGAACGGCCGCCTCGAACTGCTCCACTACTTACGCGAAGTCTCCATCAGCTCCGACTATCACCGCTACGGCAACCTCGGCCTCCGCGAAGGGGAAATGAGAAAGCCTATTTTGTAAGGATCATGCGGGCAGTTCTTTCCCCCGATTCGCAGGCAGCTTCCATAGTCCCTGGCACTTCCTTCAAGATCGAGGCGTGTTCTCCAGCAAAATAGAGAGTTCCATCAATCGGGGCAAAAAGTGTTTTAACCTCTTCTTCGCCCTCAGTTTGCGTGGCCGTCAGCAGCGATTCCTGTCCCGCGGCTATGTAGGAATAGGAACCCTTTGCATAGCGGTCGTTTGGCCAGCTGTAGCCAAGTGGCCCTTCGTAAGAGGCGAATGCTCTGTCTTGAGCACATTGCGGGGACGATAAAGGGGGACATAGATCTCCAAATCCGATTTCGAGCATAGGTCGCTCATCCAGGTAGGCCTTAGCAATTGTCTCCTGGGAAAATCTCGCCGCTTCCCCTGTGTAATAAAGAGTTAATATCTCTCGTTTCGCATCAAAAAAGCTAACGATGCGATCATTGATAAAGGTCTTCCGTTCTCGAGGAGACTGAGGAAAAGGAACAAGTATTTTTGCATTTGTGCCGTATTGGACACTCTGAATGGCTTGGAGCCTCTCTTCGGGGATCGCACTTCCGCTAAAGGCAATGTCCTCATATACAGAGCAAGGAATAGCAAGAACCAGGATGTCCGCCCGTACTTTGTCACCATTTTGGAAAAGGAGTTCATACGAGCTATTTTTAGAAACGGCAACCAGAGGCATATTGAGATGCACTCGATCGCCCAGAGATCTAGCTAATTCTTCAGGCAAAAGAGCATTTCCCCCCTTGATGCTGACCAGATGGATACAATGTCCCTCATCATCAGCCGCCTGATGAACAGAACTCACCCCACCGCGAAGCATGTAATAAAGAGTTTTTGCATAAAGGGTGGACAACTTCTCGATAGAACCCCCTTCATAGCCTGCCAATCGAACGGATAGCGTCTTATAAAGAGGATCTTTTTCCTCGAGAAGCCCATCCAATACATCGCGCATGTTACGCGATTTCTGAACGACGTCTGATAACCGCGATTGGATCGTCTCGATGTCAAATTGATTTTTAAATAGGAGCTGGCTGGGAGTGAAAACCTTCCCGTTAAAATAGGAGTGGTTGAGATTGACGGGAGTCTCAGTCAGCTCAAATTGGAATTCGTCGATCAAGCGGCGTAGATTCTCAGCCTCGCCGCCATCCGTGATGTTTTGGCCCCCCAGCTCACCCACGCGATTCCCTAGATTTACGCTGAAGACACGGCCGCCAACCCGGCCTCTCGCTTCATAGACGTGGACTTCGAACCCCTTTTGCTGGAGACGGTAGGCCGTTGTCAACCCCGCAAGACCGGCTCCAATCACGACAACTGACGGCCTCTCTTCTTTAGGAAACCCGGGAATAGCGGTGAAAACCATGGAAATAAGGGAGATAATTTTTGAAAAATTCATAGGCCCATTTTACACCAAAAACAGGAGAAGATCAATCCCAGCCTTCGGCACTCTTGACATAATGTAACCTAACTGATTACAATCGAATGCACTGCGAGAGTCGAGTGGCAATTAAGACTTTTAAACACAAAGGGTTGAAAAGTTTTTTTGAGTCGGGGATTAAAGCCCGAATCAAGGCGGCTCATGCGAATAAAATTCGACGTATTTTGGACCGCCTTAACTCTGCAGCAGAGCTCAAAGATATGAACGCCCCAGGGTATGACTTCCACCCATTGAAGGGAGAGTTAGCTGGATTTTACTCGGTTCATGTCAATGGAAATTGGACGATCATTTTTCAGTTTGAGAATGGTGACGCCAGAAATGTGGATTTAATAGACTATCACTAGCTATAGGTTTGATTTATGGTAAAAAAAAGAAAGCCCACTCATCCAGGAGAAATTCTTGATGAGGACTATATCAAGCCACTGAATCTGAATTTGCAGAAACTTGCCGATAGACTAGGAATTGCCAGAAATACTTTGTTTAAAATCAGGACTGGCAAGGCGAGCGTTACTCCTGCTATCGCGCTTTCTTTAGCAGAAGCTTTTGACACGACTCCACAACTGTGGCTCAACTTACAGGCAAATTATGATCTGTGGGTTGAAGATCAAGAACATATCAATGTTCGCCCAATCATTAAGAATGGCGAACTTCTTCCCAGTGAGCGCAATATTACAATAGCCGCAAGTCCTCCCAGAAAATAGCAAAACTCCTTCGTGAGAAACAATATTAAAGAACTTACTTTTGAGGCAGATATGGATAAGCATTTAGAAAGTTTTAAGCAGTTTATGAAGCAACGTGAGGCCGCGGCGCAGGCATACGTCTGCGGAGATCCGGCCCCAGTGACAAACATCACTACACACGTTTCTCCCTCAACTTTTTTTAGTCCGGGCGGAGGTTTTCAACAAGGCGCCGATAATGTGCTGGTTAGATTTAAGCAGGACGCAGCGGCGTTTACAACCGGCAGTGATACGCATTTTGAGATCCTCCATATGGCTGCAAGCGACAGTATCGCCTATTGGGTAGGTTTTCAGAGAGCAACGGCT
>DATIIR010000040.1:0-6724 GCA_035479435.1 Chlamydiales bacterium | reverse complement strand
GGAAAGAGAAGGGCGGCAATGGGGGGAAAGAGGAGGTGGACGAGGAGGGAGATGAGGAGGAGAAAGAGGGCAAGGCTGACGAGGAAGGGAAAGAAAAGGTTATAGAGGAGGCTGAGGAGGGGGAACTGGTGAAAGTGGTAGAGGAGAAGGGGGAGGATGGCGAGGTTGACGGCGCAGGCGATGCTGAGGGCGCTCCGAAGATAGGCTGAGAGAAGGTGGATGTGCTTCGGGGGGGCGGCGTGGTGTTTGGGAAGGAGGTGGCGAAGGGGGCGCTCAAAGAGGGGGGCGAAGAGGAGGATGCCCGTGCAGCTGAGGAAGGAGAGTTGGAAGCCGAGGTTGGCGCTGATGAGGGGGTCGAGGATGACTTCGACGGCGAGGGCGACGCCGAGGAGGTTGAGGCCAGAGGAGTGGCGGCCGATCAGCTTGCCGAGGAGATAGAAGAGCGCCGTAAGCCAGGAGCGCTGCACAGCAGGGACAGATCCGACGAAGAGGAAATAGAGCGTGAGGGCGAAGAGGAGGGCTATGAGTTTGGGGCGATTGGGGAGGAAGAGGCCGAGAAAAAAAGAGCAAAAGGCAATGAGGATCGTGAAGTGAAAGCCAGAGATGGCGAGGATATGTTGCAGGCCTAGACGACTAAATTCAAAGCGGAGTGAGCGATCTTCAACGTCGCCAGTGATGAGTGAGCCTAGAAAAGTGGCTGTGCGGGGCTTTTGTAGTTTTTGTTCGAGAAAGTGGCGGAAGCGCTCTTTCAACTGGTAGCGAAATTCAGCGGGGCTCCACGTATTTTTGACAGGCTTCCAATCGGTCGCCTTAAAGGCGTATTCGTAGGGACCGCGCTCCATTAATTTTCCTTTGACGAGGTAGTCGCAATGGGCGGGCGGGCGGTTGTGGTTTGAGGTGGAGATGCTGCAGGGGAATTTGTAGCCGTTGATCGAGAGCATCCCTTTATAGAGGAGCCCTTTTTGAAAGGGCGTTGTGTGGGGATGCATGGAGGCGATGGAGAAGTAGGCTTGAGAGCCCGATGGGGTGCCGGAGTAGAGGCAGAAGCTGTAGAGGATCGCAGCGAGGAGAAGGACAATCGAGGTCCAGGAGCGGAGAAAGAATAGGTAGGTGGCCCAGAGAAGGGGCCAGAGGTAGTTGTAGGGGAATGGCCAAAAGAGAAAACTACTGGTGCCGATCAGGAGGGAGAGCGCTACGAGGAGCGCCGGCTGCTCGATCCAAAATTGGGTGTGGCTATTTGTGGACGTGGGGCATCTCTTCATCGATCGAACGGTTGATCAGACGCGCTCCTCGCTGGCTCGAAAAATAGGAAAAAAGCCACTGCGTCAATACCACAATCCGGTTGCGGAAATTGATCAGGTAGAGAATGTGGACAAAACACCACCCCAACCACGCAATAAATCCACTAAACTGAATTTTGCCAAAGGTCCCAATGGCCTTGGTTTTTCCAATCGTCGCCATGGTGCCTTTATCAAAATAGACGAAGGGGGGACGGCTCTGCTTGGGAAGCCTTTTGCGGAGAATTTGTGCGACATAGCGCCCTTGTTGGACCGCTACGGGCGCAAGGCCGGGGAGGGGCTTGCCTTTCTTGTCCATCGCACAGGCCGCATCGCCGAGGATGAAAATCTCGGGATGATTGGGGATAGAGAGGTCGGGTTCCACAATGGCGCGCCCTTGCCGATCGAGGGGGACGTTGAGCGTTTTGAGAACGGGCGAGGCTTGGTTGCCCGCCGCCCAAAGGATATTTTCGGCGGGGATAAAGAGCCCTTCGATCATGACGCCTTCGGCATTGATGTTGGTCACTTTCTTGCCGGTCATGACATGGACGCCAAAGTGTTCGAGATACTTTTGCGCTTTGAGGGAGAGCTTTTCAGGATAGACGGGGAGAATATGGGGCGATCCTTCGATGAGGTAGATCTTGGTTTTCGCCGTGTCGATGCGCCGAAAGTTTTTGAGCATCGTCTGGTAGGCGATTTCGGCGATGGCGCCCGCCATCTCCACACCGGTTGGGCCGCCGCCGATGATGACGAAGTTGAGATACTTTTTCGCTTCGGAAATGCTGTCGCACCTTTCGGCCTTCTCAAAGGATATAAGGATGCGCTCGCGGATTTTGAGGGCGTCGGTCAGCGTCTTGAGGCCGGGGGCAAAGGGCTCCCACTGGTCGTTGCCAAAATAAGAGTGGCGCGCTCCGAGGGCGACGATGAGGTACTCGTAGCCGATCCGGTCGCCGTTGCGGAGAACCACTTGCCGATGCTCCTTGTCGATTTCGACCACTTCCCCCATTAAAACAGTGATATTCTCATAAGGGCTGAGAATCTCCCGGATGGGGATCGCGATATCGCCCGGAGAGAGGGCCGCACTGGCGACTTGATAGAGAAGGGGCTGGAATAAATGGTGATTCGTTTTGTCGATCATCCAAACGTCGAACTTCGAATGGCCCAACGATTTCGCGGCGTTGATCCCCGCAAAACCTCCCCCTAAAATCACAACTTTCACATTTGCCATCGACCAACCCTCCTGGCGTAAATATAAATCACAAGAATTTCTGAGGAAAGAAGAATTTAGGATGCAGATTATTTATATTTTATGCCAAAGTGGCAATTATGAATTCACTTGTTCGGAGCTTTTTTGCCGGAAAGGAAGAGATCGCATTCAAGGAAGTTGTTTTCTTGAGTGAAGAATCAAACGCAAATTGGGGCGAAATTTCTCGAAAAGCTCCCGATCTTCCTCGCGGTTGGTTTGAATTGTCCCGAATTTCGCCGCGCGACCGGATCGACTTCACGCGCGATTTTTGGCTCGACCGGATGCCTTATCACCCGAGCGCTCACCCCGCTTTTTTCGAATTTTTCGAACAACTCGACGACATAGGCGTGGTCCTTTCGCGCACCAAAGATGAGGAGCCGTTGATCTCCGAACTCGTCTACAGTTTAGCCGATGAGAGCACGTTCTTCCGAGGGAGGCCCCCTTGCAAAGAGGGAGATATCCAGCAGTTGAGGAGTGAGATCGAAGTGAGCTTGCCGAACGACTATCTCGCCTTTGTTCGGATCCACAACGGCTTTGGCAAATTGTCTGAAATGGGGCTCTTGGAAATCGAAGAGATCGCCCACACCCGGCGAAGGGTCATGGACATGATGATCCAAACAGATAAGCGGGTCAAATCGGGAGATTTAATTGTAGATCCAGGGGCTTTGATCCCTTTTTATGAGGCGCTTGGCCTCGCCTCTTTTCAGTGTTTTTATACAGATTGGTATCCTGGAAGTGAAATGGGTAATGTATATTTATCCGGAATTGATTATACATTATCTGATGTGAGTGATAAAAAGGCTTGGACGGAGAACCTCGCCTTCCCCACTTTCTCTGAGTGGTTGGCTTACTATCTCCAAGGAATGAATTTGTGTACTTAGTTCAGCATTTGTACGAGCAGCACGGCAAATACCTCGGCCTTGAACTCCTCGCGGGCTCGGCCGGGTTATCGCGCCGCATTAATAAGGCTGAAGTTCACCGCCCAGGTCTCAGCCTGACCGGCTATCTCAAGGGCTTTGTTACGGCGCGCATCCTCGTGATCGGCAAACAAGAGATCGAATTCCTCCGCGAGCTCGATCCGAAATTGCGCCTGCAACGGCTGCAAGCGATTTTGACTCCGTCGACTCCCGCCGTGATCATCGCGCGCGGCTTCCAGCCACCTAAAGAGCTAGTCTCCCTCTGCGAAAAAGCCCATATTCCTCTCTTTAGAGCCACGTCGACAGCCACCAATTTGCTCAGCCGCATCACCTTCCTCTTATTGGAAGAATTTTGCCCCAGCGTCACGCTTCACGGCACGCTCGTCGAAGTCTTTGGCGTCGGCGTATTGATCCAAGGCGAGTCGTCGGTAGGCAAAAGCGAGGCGGCGCTCGGTTTGATCGAGAGGGGACACCGACTCGTCTCCGACGACGTGGTGCGCGTGAAGAAAAAGGAGGGCTCCTACCTGGTCGGTTCAGGACCCGAATTGACGCGCCACTTAATGGAGATCCGAGGCATTGGAATCATCAACGTCGCCCATTTATATGGAGCTGTGTGCGTAAGGCCCGATAAAGGGATCGATATCGTCGTGAAACTCGAAGAGTGGGACGATCAACATTTTTACGATCGCGTCGGACTCGATGAGAAATTTATCGACATCCTCGGAGTGAGCGTTCCCTACCACGTCCTACCCGTAAAACCGGGCCGCGACGTCGTTTTGCTATTGGAGACCATTGCGCTTAATCATCGCTTAAAAGATATGGGATATAATTCGGCCAAAGAATTTAACGCTAAGCTGCTTGAGACGATCGCTCGCAGGCAAAAAAAGCGAGGCGCTCGTGAAATGCAATAATAGGATCGGATGAAAATCGTTCGTAAAATCAAAGTAAAAAATTCGCTCGGGCTTCATACCCGTCCCGCTGCGTCTATTGTCAAGTTGCTCCAACCGCGCAAGTCGTCGGTCCATTTCACGCACAAAAATGAGACGATCAATGCGCGCAGTATTATGAGCATTTTGATGTTGGCGGCGAAAAAGAACGCTACGATTGAGATTATTGTCGAAGGGGAGGATGCGGAGCTGACCATGCAGCATCTTTTAAGTGCCTTTGACATGGAATTTGGAGAAAAGTAGATGCCACCTGGCGGTGAAGAGATCATCCTGCGCGGGCTGCCGATCAGCAAAGGGATCGGCATTGGCTTCCCCATTTTCTTTTCCAGTCTGGATGAGCACGTTCCCGAAGTGGCTATTCCCCTCAAAGAGATCGAGCAGGAGATCGAACGGTACCGCCGCGCGCTCGATTTGAGCCGCAAAGACGTCGAGACGCTCCAAAGGCTCTCCGCCAATGAAGGCCCCCCCGAAATTGTTTCGATTTTGGGCACGCACCTCGAAATGATGCAAGATCCTCTTCTGACCAGCGTCATCGAGTCGCGCATCCGCGATATGCAGCGCAATATCGAATCGATCTTCCACCACATTATCGAAGAGTATAAGCAGCGCTTCAGCACCCTTCAAGATCACTATTTTCAAGAGCGAGTGCGCGATGTCGTCGATGTCTCTCGCCGCATCCTCGGCCACCTTCGCCCCCTCGAGCGGGTCAAGATGGGGGAGATGCCCCACAATTCGATCATTCTGACCCACGAGCTGGTCCCCTCCGAGACTGTGGAGGCCAACGCCTCGCTTGTCAGCGCCTTCGTCACCGCAGCCGGCGGTATCACTTCGCACGCCGCCATCATCGCCCGCGCCAAAGGGATCCCCTACGTCGCTAACGTCGACATCAAGCAGCTCAAGAAAGTGGAAGTGCACTCGCTCATCGTCGACGGCTCACAAGGGCTTGTCATTCTCAATCCTACCCGTCAAACGCTCAAGAAATACCAAGAGATCCAACGCAGCCATCAGATGAGCTACAAGATGCTCAAGAGCGCTGCCCACCTCAAAGGGGAGACGATCGACGGCTACGAGGTGCGCATCTTTGCCAACCTCGAAAACCCCAAAGAGATCGACCAGCTCATCAAAGCAGGCGCTAGCGGCATCGGCCTTTTCCGCTCCGAATACCTCTTCCTTTCCCGCAGGGCGTTCCCCTCTGAGGAGGAGCAATTTGCGATCTACAAGCGGATGGTCAAATCGCTCAAAGGGCGCCCCCTTGTCATCCGCGTTTTCGACGTAGGCGGAGACAAAAAAGTGGATCTTGCCCCCACCAATCCCGACGCTCGGTATTTCTCATCCATTGGGCATGAGCTCAATCCCGCCCTTGGGTGTAGAGCCATTCGCTTTCTCCTTCGCTATCCGGAGATCCTCGAAGCGCAGCTTCGCGCCATCCTCCGCGCCAGCTATTATGGCGAGATCCACATCCTCATTCCCATGATCTCCGACCTTTCGGAAGTGCGCATTGTCCGGGAAAAAGTCACTCAAATTCTCATGGAGCTCCATAAGAAGGGCGTTAAGACCGGCAAGAACATCCCCATTGGCTGCATGATTGAGGTCCCCTCTTCCGCCATCATGTGCGACGCCCTCGCTGACGAGGTTGACTTCCTCTCCATCGGCACCAACGATCTCGTCCAATATGTCCTAGCCGCTGACCGGAGCAATACCAACACCTCGGAGCTCTATTTCAGTACCCATCCGAGCATCCTTCGCCTCATCCGGATGGTCGTCGCCTCTGCGAACCGCGCCCGCAAACCGGTCATTCTCTGCGGCGAGTGCGCTGCCGACCCATCGATGATCCCCCTTCTGATAGGACTTGGCATCCGCGAATTCTCCGTCGCCGCCCGCCACATCCCCCTCGTCAAACACACCATTCGGAAATGGCGCATCCTCGAAGCCTGCCGCCTTGCGGAAGGGGCGCTCGAGTATCCATCGGCACAAGAGTTAAAAGAATTTTTGGCTGCAGAAACCATCAGATAAAAAAAAGCCATCTAGTTTTCACTAGATGGCTTAAAACAAGGATAATTTTACTTTACTTTGCTTTTGAGAACAATTTGTTCAATTCTGTTTGTGTGCAGTTTGAGCAACCATTCAATTCAAAATAATTAAGTACGTCATCCAGCTTCGTCGCACCGTTTCTAGGAACGGGGCACTGGCCTGCGAGTTTGTTAGTGATGGCGTCTAGTCTCGCAGCAGCGGCAGCGGCAGCGTATACACCATAACCAACGTAAAGGCCATAACCAGCAGCAACTAGTGCAGCTGCGCTAAGAGCTACTTTACCTGGGTGTGAAGAAACATAATTCA
>DATIIR010000039.1:0-14356 GCA_035479435.1 Chlamydiales bacterium | reverse complement strand
TGGTGCCGCTGAACTGGGCGACTTGCTCGGCAAATTCTGAGTACGCTTTGAGACATTCGCTCAACGGAATATTAGAGGAAAAAATAAGGTGGGGGTAGATCTGGATGTTGCGGGTTTGGCATGCGCCAGTCTCCTCACGGTATTCGCGGAGCCGCTTGTCGATCGATGAAGGGGCGTCATCGATCCTTTGGGTCAGCGGAGCCTGACACAAATCGCACGTATTCGCGCGGAGAGCTGGAGCGCTTTGAGTGTTATAAACATGCCCGCAATTAGGGCAAACCTGCCGGTGGTGAAGGCGCTCCCGACAAGAGGCCTCGTCCGAGCAAATAGAAATTCCCAAAGTTACGTCCAAAAGATCGAGTTGAGAGAGAAGATTGTAGAGGAACAAGGCGTCCTCTTCGGTCCGGACAAAACCGTCAATAATCAGCGGTCTTCGAGTAGAAACAAGATCGGTGATGACAGCGCTGATGAGGGTGCGTTTCAAGGCTTTCAGGGCCGGGGGAGAATGCTCCCCCCGCTTCTTCCATTCCGCCAGCTCTAAGCCCAAGGGGGTGCCCCGAGTGATTTCTTTGCGGAAAAAATCTCCGATACTCACGTGATTGTAGCCGTGGTGTTCCTTGAGATATTGGGAAAATGTCCCCTTACCAGAGCCGGGCGATCCAACCAGCACGATGATCGGCTCGAATGCGGAGAGGCGAACGCATAAAACAAAAAAGAAAAAAAACTTTGCCATAACAAATAAAACTCGTCCCCGGTAGGAATTGAACCTACGTCTGAAGCTCCGGAGGCTTCCACTCTATCCGTTGAGCTACGGGGACGCGAGTGAACGATTGTATCTTAAATCGAGAGAATCGGGCAAGCAGGAGATTCTTCACTGCCTCTGTAGATAAGCCCTTTTTGAGGATCGAGGGTCACCTCATCCCCCTCTCTGAGGATCGACATGGCACCATCGGCACGGCTCATCACCGATATCTCAAAGGTCTTGGCGACTAGGGCGACGTACTTCTCCGAGGCGGTGTCCCCAATGGAGTTTTGCAAGATGACGCCCGACGCCTTCTTGAGAAGGGGGAGAAAGGTATTGTCGCAATGGGGAATGATGACAAGGCGCCCCTCGAGCTGGTCGGGATCGCAAGATTCGGGTGCGAGGACGAAAACAACCTGACCACTCACTTTGGGGCCAAAGCCCTTGTGGCCGCGAACGAGGACTTCGCCGATATTCTCCACCATCATCATGTTGGTCGTCCCCTTCTTGCCGAAGGGCACGCCAGCTGTGATGACGACGACGTCTCCAAAGGCGATGAGGCCGTGGGCGAGGGCGTAGTTCGTGGCGGCGGAGAAGGCCTCTTTGGCGTTTTTGCACCCTTCGGCATAGACGGGGATCACACCCCAATTGAAGGCGAGTTGGTTGTAGTGCTTCTCCGATGGCGTGACGGCGATAATGGGCATCTTGGGCCTTAGGCGCGAGACGAGGCGGGCGGTTTGTCCACTGGTCGTGAAGGCGAAGATCGCTTTCGCATTGGCGCTATAGGCCGTTTTCACAGCGGCCAGCGAGACGGCCGAAGAGACGTCGTGGTAGTCTTTTCGGGAATTCAGATCGAAAAAGTCGTGGTAGTTGAAATCGGCCTCTGCTTCCTGGACAATGCTCTTCATCCGCTGCACCGTCTCCACGGCGTATTTACCGACGGCTGTCTCACCTGAGAGCATGACGCAGGAGGTGGAATCGTAGATGGCGTTGGCCACATCGGAGACTTCGGCGCGCGTGGGGCGCGGGTTCGTAATCATCGACTCGAGCATCTGCGTCGCCGTTACGACGGGCTTGCACGCCTGATAGCACTTCCGAATCATCATCTTTTGCAGCTTCGGCACAAGGGCCAAATCGACCTCCACTCCTAGATCGCCGCGGGCCACCATGATCCCGTCAGCCACTTGGACAATGCTGTCGAAATTCTCGACGCCCTGCGTGCTCTCGATCTTGGCGATCACGAGAATGTCGGGCTTTCCCTCTTGCGCCAAGAGCTGCTTGATAGTGAGGACGTGGTGCGCAGAGCGGATGAAGGAGGCGGCGATGAAATCGATGTCGTGCTTGCAGCCGAATTTGATGTCGTCGATGTCCCCTTCTGTCAATGCGGGCAGAGGAATGTGGCCGCCGGGGAGATTGACCCCTTTGCCCGATTTAAGGACGCCGGGATTCTCGATTTCAAGGAGCGCCTCTTTTTGCCCCTTCTCGACAACGGTCGAGATGATGTAGCCGTCGTCAAAGAGGACTTTCATGCCGATCGAGAGGGCTTCGATGATTTCGATCGGCTGGACGGGAATCTCACCCTCGCGCCCCCTCTCTTTCTCCACCAGTTTCACTCGCTGGCCGGGCTTGAGAGTGATGGCGTCGCCGGGCAACTTGCCGACGCGGATCTTCGGACCGTGCGTGTCGAGCATGAGAGCCAAGGGGACGCCCCTCTCTTTGCGGGCCCTCTTTAGATTCTGGATACTGCGCAGGTGCTCTTCATGCGTACCGTGGCTGAAATTGAGGCGGGCGACGCTCATGCCTGCGTCGATGAGCTCAAGCATTTTCTCGTAGGAGGCCACGGCTGGGCCTATCGTACAGACAATTTTCGTTCTCGTGAACATAAGCTGATATTACAGGATCGGCATTGCTGAAGGCAAGCGCGCTCCTTTTTGACAACAAATAAGTGGGTCGAATAGACTGCTCCGTTAAAGATGAAAAAAGCGTTTCTCCTCGTCGCACTTTTGGTTGCGGTCTCTCTCTTTCTTTGGCGCCCCGCTTCGAAGTACCCACATGAGTTTGCGATCTGCGCCATGTTCAAGAATGAGGCCCCCTGGCTGAAAGAGTGGATCGTCTTCCACCACGACGTCATCGGCTTTGACCACTTCTACCTCTACAATAACGACAGCACCGACAATTACAAAGAGGTGCTCAAGCCCTTTATCGACAAAGGGGTCGTGGAGCTGATCGAATGGAGCTCTTCCGATCCCTCCCACCGCCTCGGCGACGACATCCTCTGGTACCCGTACCAGATCGGCGCCTATAACGATTGTTTGAAAAACAGAGCTCTCGGCAAGGCCAAATGGGTCGGCATCTTCGACATCGATGAATTCCTCGTCCCCGTTCACGGGGCCGCCTCCTTCCGCTCCTACATGCGGGGCCTCGACAAAAGGCGAAAGGGAAGCGTCAAGTTTTCATGGAGGATCTTCGGCACCTCCAACGTCTGGGACCTGGGGCCCGATGAACTGCTCACAGAAAAAATGATTTACAGAGCCGCCGATCATCACGACTGGCACAACTGGTTCAAGTCGATGCACCGCCCCGAGGCAGTCCCCCACGCCAACATCCACGACACCCCCACTCTCCATGCAGGCTACCGAAAACGGCACGCCAAGCCCGAGGCCTTCCGCCTCCACCACTATTGGGCCCGTACGGCGAAGTTCTGCTCTGAGAAAAGGACGACCACCAAAGAGGATCTACTGGCCGAGCTCAACCAGCAAGAGGACCGGACGATGGAACAGTATCTCCCCACCCTAAAAAAGGCTCTCCATAAATGGGATGCGTGTTATAATGAGTAGCCACCAGAAAGGAGTCTCGTATGACAAAAGAGCAAGTCAGACACAGCAAAGAAGAGAAAAAAAAGCCCACCATGACGCCCAAAGAGCGCAAGGCCCAGAAAAAAGAGAAAAAGTTACAAAAACAGTCTAAACCGTAAAGTCTCGGTCCATCACGGTTTTACGGCCGTCGCTTTTGGCCCTTTCGATCGCTTGGGTGCAGGCTGCCTCGACGATTTTTGTGAGGGCTTCCGCTACTGATGCGGAGGTGTTCATGCCGCCTGACCGGTTTTTGATGAATGCCTTGACTTTACTGACAACGACTAGCGTCTCGCTCATGGTATACTCCCTGCTATTTATTTCCATATAGAGGGGAGCTCAATTAATCAACCTTTTTGGTATAATCTCCGGGATGATTGTTCTCAAAAATGTGCGCGTCCATAACCTGAAGGGGGTCGATCTCGAACTCGAGACGGGCCAGCTGGTGGTTTTCACCGGCGTTTCGGGCTCGGGAAAGTCCTCTCTGGCTTTCGACACGATCTACGTCGAGGGGCAGAGGCGCTACATCGAGTCGCTCTCCCACCAGGCCCGCAGATTCCTGGGCGATCTCCCCAAACCCGACGCGGAGAGCATCACCGGTATCTCCCCCACCATCGCCATCGAGCAGAAAACAGCTGGCAGGACGCCCCGCTCCACCGTGGGCACCATGACCGGCATCTACGATTTCCTAAGAGTCTTGTACGCCCGGATCGGCATCCCCCACTGCCCCATCAGCAAAGAGCCAGTAGCTGCTCAGAGCCGAGAGAAAATCGTCGCCCAGGTGGAAAATCTCGGGGCGAAAAAAATGGTGGTCCTGGCCCCTTTTGCACGGGGGAAAAAAGGGGAATTTCGGGAGGAATTCGCCGAACTGTTAAGCAAGGGCTTCATGCGCCTGAGAGTCGATGGCGCGTGGGTCGAATTGGGAGAAATCGAGGAGCTCGACCCCAAAATCGCCCACGATGTCGACATCGTCGTCGACCGGTTGACAGCGAAAGATACATCCCGGATCAGCGAGGCGGTCAACTCGGCGCTCGAATTGGGGAAGGGGTTCTTCAGTATCTGGAACCCCGATACAGAGGAGGAGACGATCTTCTCCCAATTCGCCCACTCGGTCAAATCGGGCCTCTCGTACGGGCCGCTAGAGCCGCACGACTTCTCGTTCAACCACCCGACCGGGATGTGCCCCACCTGCCACGGCCTCGGATTTACCGCCGAATTCGACCTCACCAAGGTGATCGACCCGAATCTGAGCATCAGCGAGGATTGCTGCCACATTGGCAGCTCCTATCAGACGGTTCGCTACGGCAACATCTACGACAACTTGGCCAGGTTGTACAAGTTCAGCATAAAAAAAGCGTGGAAAGACCTACCGGCCAAGGCTAAGGAAGTCTTTTTACACGGCACGGAGCAAAAATGGACGCGGATGTATTTCGTCCATCCGGTGAAAAAAACGCGCTGGTACGAATATGTGCAGTGGAAAGGGGTCTTGAGCGAGGCGCGCGAGCGGCTCAATGCGGCCAAGAGCGACACCTACCGAAAAAATATGGCCGAGCTGATGACCGAAGGGGTTTGCCCCTCCTGCCACGGTTCGCGGATCAAGCCCTACCCAGCTGCCACCGAACTCGGGGGCAAAAAAATCGCCGAACTGACGGCCATGCCTCTCTCCGACGCGCTCCTCTTCCTCGGGGAACTGAAATTATCTAAGCTGGAGATGAAAATCGCGGGAGAACTCCTCAAAGAGATCCGCGAAAGGCTCCAGTTTTTGATCGATGTGGGCCTCTCCTACATTTCGCTCGACCGGACATCGCCCACCTTAAGCGGGGGCGAAGCGCAGCGGGTCCGCCTGGCCTCTCAAATCGGAGCGGGGCTGGTGGGTGCGATCTATGTCCTCGATGAGCCCTCTATCGGCCTCCACCCGATCGATCACCACAAGTTGATCGACACGCTGAAGCGGCTGCGCGATCAGGGCAACACGGTGCTTGTCGTCGAACACGACGCCGACACGATCGCATCGGCCGACCGCGTCGTCGATGTGGGCCCCGGCGCTGGCCAACATGGCGGCGAAATTTTGAGTCTAGACGATCCCCGCTCCCTCACGGGCGGCTACCTTTCGGGGCGCCTTAAATTCGACATCCCCAAAAAAAGGCGCAAAGCGAAAGAGAAGCTCACCCTCAAAGGCGCGACGCACAACAACCTCAAAAATCTCACCGTCTCGATCCCGCTCGGCGTCTTCGTCTGCGTGACAGGCGTCTCAGGTTCGGGCAAATCGTCGCTGATCGACGATACGCTCTACCCCGAACTCGTGAAGCGATCTCCCAAGTTAAAGGGGCTCGAACACGTCGACAAGGTGATCGCCGTCGACCAATCGCCCATTGGCAGAACGCCCCGCTCCAATGCCGCCACCTACATCAAACTCTTCGACGAGATCCGCGACCTCTTTACGGAACTCCCCGAGAGCAAACTGCGCGGTTTCCACTCGGGCCACTTTAGCTTCAACGTCAAGGAGGGGTCGTGCTCTTATTGCGGCGGCCTCGGCCAGGTGCGGATCGATATGGACTTCATGGAAGATGCTTGGGTCGAGTGTCCGCAGTGCAAGGGGAAGCGCTTCGACCCTGAAATCCTCTCCGTGAAGTTTAAGGGAAAATCGATTCACGACGTATTGGAGACCGACGTCGAGCACGCGCTCGCACTTTTCGACGCGATCCCCTCGATTCGGCGAAAACTTGAGGTGTTGAGTCAAGTGGGGCTCGATTACCTGACCCTCGGCCAACCCTCCACGACACTCTCAGGTGGCGAAGCCCAACGGATCAAGTTGGCTAAAGAACTCGTCCGCCCTGCCACGGGCAAAACGATCTACATCCTCGACGAGCCGACCACTGGCCTTCACTTTCACGACATCAAACGCCTCATCGCCGTATTGCAGCAGCTCGTAGATAAAGGGAACACCGTCCTCGTCATTGAGCACAACATGGATCTGGTGAAATGCGCCGACTGGGTCATCGATCTCGGTCCCGGCGCTGGCATCTATGGCGGCACGCTCATAGGCGAAGGGACCCCGGAAGAGATCGCCAAACTCAAAACGCCCACCGGACTCGCCCTCAAAGGACTCCCCCCATCGCCGAAAAAAGCGCGCAAACCGCAGATCGTAGAGGAGATCACCGTCGAAAAGGCCTCCCAAAACAACCTGCGCGAAGTCTCTCTCAAGATCCCGCGCGGCAAAATCACCGTCTTCACAGGCCCCTCCGGGTCTGGCAAATCCTCCCTCGCCTTCGACACGCTCTACGCCGAAGGGCAAAGGCGCTACACCGAGACACTCCCCGCCTACTCGCGCGCCCTCGTGAAGCAACTCCCCAAGCCCAAAGTGGAAAAGATCGAAGGCCTCTCCCCCTCTATTGCGCTGGAGCAAAAAACGGGCGGCCTCAACCCGCGCAGCACCGTGGGCACCATCACCGAAGTTTACGACCTCCTCCGCGTCCTCTACGCCCATCTCGGCGTCATCTACGATCCCGAAACCGGCAAGGAGATAGAGAATATCAGCAAAGAGACCATTGTCTCCCGCATCCTCTCTTTGCCTCGCGGCGAAAAGGTCCAAATCTTAACGCAGGTTGCCTTCCAGAAGAAAGAGACTTTCGAAGAGCTGACCGAACGGCTCAATAGAGAGGGCTTTTTGCGCATCCGACTCAATGGGAAAACCTACCAGCTCGATGAAGAGATCCCGTACGAGAAACACCGAAAAAACGAAATTTTCCTCAGCCTCGACCGGCTCGCTGTCGATCCGAAAGAGGAAAAGCGACTCTATGAGGCGATCGAACTCGCACAGGAAGGTGTCGTTATCGTCGCGAAGGAAAACGAAGACATGGTCTTCAATCTCTCCACCCACCGGCGCCTTACGCCACAGACCTTCTCCTTCAACCACGACGCCGGCATGTGCCTCGAGTGTCAGGGCCTTGGCATCACCTACGGCGCCCACCTCGAAAACCACAAGAAATTGAAGAAGCTCTCCATTTTCGACATCGTGGACCGCCTCTTCAAAGACAAAGGGACAAGTGGCGCCTACAAAATCGTCGAGAAATACTTCGACGCAGCAGGGGAAAACCTCGACACGATCCTCAATGGCGGCCCCGAAGTCGCCGTCAAGAAAGGGCTAACGCTTCGGTGGCTCGGCCTCCATTCCGTCTTCGCCAATGCCGCGCGCATGGCAAATAGCGAGATCCGCGAATCGCTCCTCCCCATGATGCAAGCGACCACCTGCTCCGCCTGTAAAGGGACCCGCCTCAATCCCACCGCCCGCAACGTCCGCATCAACGGCATCTCCCTGCCCGATCTATGCGCCCTCAGCATCGAAAAAGCCTACGGCTTCATCGAAACCCTGCAAGTCCCCCCCTTCCTCAAAGAGACCCACTCCCAGATCGCCAAATTCCTCGAGTTTCTCCTCGCCATCGGCCTCCGCTATCTCGCCCTCGACCGCTCGGCCCCCACGCTCAGCGGCGGCGAACTGCAGCGCATCCGCCTCGCCCGGCAACTCGGCTCTGGCCTCACCTCTTGCCTCTACATTCTCGACGAGCCCACCATTGGCCTCCACCCCTTCAACAACGAACTCCTCAACTCCGCCCTCAAGGACCTTCGCGATCTCGGCAACACGCTCATCCTCGTCGAGCACGATCCGATGACGATCCGCACCGCCGACTACCTCTTCGACTTCGGCCCCAAAGCGGGCCACGAAGGGGGGCACATCACAGCCCACGGCACGATCCCCCAAATCCTCAAAGACCCCCATTCGCTCACCGGCGCCTATCTCAGCGGCCGCAAAAAGATCCCCATCCCCACGAAGCGGCGCCCCTTCCACTCCTCCATCCGCATTGAGAACGCCACCCTCCACAACCTGAAGAACATCACCGTCGAGATCCCCAAAGCCTCCATCACCTGCCTCACCGGAGTCTCTGGCTCGGGCAAATCGTCTCTCATGAGCTATCTCAAAGAGCGGAAAGAGTTCGACAAGATCATCACCATCGACCAGAGTCCCATCGGCCAAACCTCCCGCGCCGACGTCAGCACCTACACCGACATCCAGCCCCTGATCCGCGCCCACTACGCCTCTCTCCCCCTCTCCCTCGTGAAAGGGCTCCAGCCCCGCCATTTCAGTCCCAACCACATTCGGGGCATGTGCCGCACCTGCTGGGGCCTTGGCTACAAGACCGTCGACCTCCAATTTCTCCCCTCTGTCCGCGTCACCTGCGACGCCTGCCATGGCCAGCGCCTCAACCCCATCTCTCTCGAAGTCCGCTACAAAGGCAAACACCTCGGCGAAGTCCTTCAGATGAGCGTCGATGTGGCCCTCGAGTGGTTTTCGGCTATTCCCCGCATCGTCAAGCGACTCGAAAAACTCGTAGACGTCGGACTCCCCTATCTCCATCTTGGCCAAGAGCTCGCCTCCCTTTCGGGCGGCGAAGCCCAGCGCCTCCGCCTCTCCCGCGAGCTCTCCAAGCGCGAAACGGGCAACACCCTCTATCTCATCGACGAACCCACCGTTGGCCTCCATCCTGAAGACGTCCTCAAACTCCTCAAGATTTTCCACCAGCTTGCGGACTCTGAGAACACCCTGGTCATCATCGAGCACAACCTCGACGTCATCGTCAACGCCGACTATCTCATCGACCTCGGCCCCGATGCGGGCGATGAGGGGGGCCACATCATGGCCACCGGCACGCCTGAAGAAGTGGCCCGCTCCAAAACTTCTCGCACAGCCAAATATATCCGCGAAATGCTATGATCCACCAGAAAGGAGCATCCCATGTCTGACCATCATCCCATCACCTCGAAGAAAAAAGCGCAAGCGCTCTCGACCGCCCTTTTCCTCGTCGGCCTGGCCGCGCTGATTTTCACCGACGTCTGGTGGCCTGGCATTATGCTCGTCATCGGTTTACCGGTGGCCCTTAGACAATATCTACTTGGGCGCACCTATGACATGATGATTTCGTTATTGGTCTTTGTCGGCACCTTTGTAACCGTGCAGTTCGATATCTCGTGGAGACTCTTCCTACCGATCCTCTTCACGCTGGGCGCATTGTACATATTATTCCGAGAATTCCTGGGCCCGGATGAGACCACAGAGGATGAGAAGGAAGAAGAACTCAACTGCGAAATCGAGGAAAAGAAGAAGTAGAAAAGCGTTCCCATTTATCATTGAGTGGCTTACAATGACTCCCGTTCACCAGGGGTGCTCCAGTTGGAGCTGAAAAAACGTGAAGAACGTTTAACCCTCACTACCTGATCTAGTTAATACTAGCGGAGGGAGTGTGAAAAGATTGTCTTTTTGGTGGGCATTGAACTATTCCAATATTGGAGGAAATCATGTCTACAAGTTTTGTTTTAAATACAACTTCATCTAATCCACCTAGCATATGGAAACGAGAGCTCCTCCGTTTCAATCGCATGATGACCAGGTCTTGTTATAATCATTGTGTAGAACACCTTCCGAAAACCTGTCAAAGCGCGTTCGGCAAGGAGGGGATTAAAAATCCAACTGAAAAGTGCATGGATGCTTGGATAGCCTGCATGCAAAAGTGCGTTGCTGATACAAGAATGAGCGACCTCATTTAAATAGCGCTACGACCCTTTCCTCATTGGGAAGGGTTCATCTGTAATCAATGCCCATGGCGTGGCGCACTTCTTTGAGCGTTTTGTCTGCTTCGGCTCTCGCCACTTCCGTGCCGGCGAATAGATAACTCATCACTTGCTTCGGATCCTTCGCAAACTCCTCTCTCCTCTTCCGGATCGGCTCTAGGAAAGCGAGCAGTACCTCGAGCAGATACTTCTTGACCACTGAATCGCCAAGACCGCCCCGCGCATAGTGCGCCTTCATCTCGTCGATCTTAGCCGTGTCCTTTCCGAAGGCGTCGAGATAGGTAAAAACTGGATTCCCCTCTACTTTGCCCGGATCTTCGACCCGCAGATGGCTCGGATCGGTGTACATCCCCTTCACCTTCTTCGTCACTTCATCGACCGAGTCGGAGAGGAAGATCGCGTTGCCGAGGCTCTTGCTCATTTTCCCCTTCCCGTCGATACCTGGCAGACGCGCCGTCGCCGAACTGATAATCTCGGGCTCGACCAACACCTCTGTTTTGTAGAGGCGGTTGAATTTGCGCACCACTTCGACCGTCTGCTCGATGATCGGGATCTGGTCATCGCCAGCCGGGACAAAATGGGCCTTAAACGCGGTGATATCGGCCGCCTGAGAGATCGGATAGATCATGAAGCCGGCGGGAACCTCTTCGCCATAGCCCTTCTGTTGGATCTCCAGCTTGACTGTCGGATTGTGCTTCAACCGATTCCAGGTGATCAAATTCAACAGGTACATCGTCAGTTCGGGCAATGCGGGGATGAGCGATTGGATAAAGATCGTCGTCTTCGCCGGATCGATTCCGACGGCCAAATAGTCGAGGGCGACCTCGAGGATATTCTCCCGAATCTTCTTCGTATCGTGGGCATTGTCGGTCAGACCCTGCGTATCGGCGATCATGACGAACTGGCGGTGGACATCTTGCAGCCTAACCCGTGCGGCGAGCGAGCCGACGTAGTGGCCGAGGTGGAGTTTCCCCGTCGGCCTATCTCCGGTGAGTATCACTTTTTTTCCAGACATGGAAATCATTGTACTGGGACAAGGGAATATTTGTCGAAGGTGTGGTGCTAAGCCGGGAAAAGAGCTCTGCTAGGTTGCTTGACTCTTTTGTTGCGATTCATCGTGACGCAGCACTCGCCAAGTATGGTGGGCCAGATCTTTAGCCGCAATGATAGGAGTTGCCGCTAGTTGCATCGCTCCAGCAATCACTCCTCCAGCCGCCACAGCCGCGAGAGTTAAAGAGACCGCAACCGCTCCCGCTAGACAGAATGCCGCTCCACTAATACAGCCTACAGGGAGTAAAACAAGGGTCGCTAGAGAGGTCCCGCCATTCTGCAATGTCTTTGTAGCAATCTCGGAATAAGAGGGGGGAGTAGCATAAGAAAACGGGTAAGGAGAAATTTTAATTACTTTTACGTCGTTGTTTACTTGGTCAATCGTCATAAAAATCCTTTTCCGTATATGTTAACATAATTCATTAAAACAAACAATTGTTAATTGTTACTTTATATCAGGCCACTCCAGGCTGACAAAAATTATTTAAAGAAATAAGAATTCGCTAGATTCATTCGCGCCATTGTGGCATGAACGTAGCTCAAGATGGGAAAAACTGAAGAGCTGCTGCCAAACGCCATAGGCCCCTACGCCATTGTCCAAAGCTTGGGCAAGGGTGGCATGGGTGAGGTCTATCTAGCCAAAGATCCGATTTGTGGCCGCAGGGTCGCCCTAAAACGCATCAGGCCTGAGCTAAGGGCCAACAAGATTATACAGAGTCGGTTTTTGCGCGAGGCACAGGTCGCTAGCGTCTTGAGCCATCCGTCGATCGTGCCGATTTTAGCCATCCAGACAGCTCCGCCCGACGTCTACTACACGATGCCGTTTGTCGAGGGAGATACGCTCAGGCAAATTTTGAGAAACACGCGGGAACAGGAAAAAAAGGGAGAGGAGCTCCACCCAGTGGGACGCTCGATCCCCGCCTTGGCGCGCATCTTCTTGCAGGTGTGCGAGGCAGTCGCCTATACGCACTCAAAGGGGATCTTGCATAGAGATCTCAAGCCGGAAAACATCATCGTCGGAAAGTATGGCGAGGTGATGATCCTCGATTGGGGCATCGCCGATTTCATCGACCAGATCGGCAAGGAAAAACCGCTGCCAGCCAAGAAGGTTTCGGGTGAAGATCTCACAACGCCAGGCAAAATCACCGGCACGTTGGCCTATATGGCGCCAGAGCGGCTGACGGGAAAATCGTCTTCTGTTCAGACCGATCTGTATGCGCTGGGCGTGATCCTCTACCAGATGCTGACTCTCCAGCTGCCCTTCCAGAGAAAGACGATCGCAGCATTCCGCAAACAGGTGCACTCCGAAGAGCTCATCGACCCGATCGAGATGGCCCCCTATCGCGATATCCCCCACCAACTCTCCGAAGTGTGCCATCGCTGCCTCGCCCGCTCGGAAACCGAAAGATATAAAAGCGTCGAAGAGCTGATCGGCGAGATCAAGAGCTACATCGAAGGGCGCCCCGAGTGGATCCTCGCCGCCGAATTGGATCGCGAAAGAAAAGAGGACTGGCAATTTCAGGAGAACATCCTCCTCGCCAAAAACATCGCCATCACCCGCAGCCTCGACGTGACCGAATGGGCCGAGTTGATGATCTCGAAGAGCGCTTTTGCCAACAACATGCGCCTTGAGGCGAAAGTGAGGCTCGGTGAGAAGGGACAGGGCCTAGGCTTCCTCCTCTCCGTTCCCGAAGAGCGGCACAGCCTCGAAGAGGGCTACTGCCTCTGGATCAGCCATGCCGCGTGCAAGCTTTTCCGCAACAACGTACAGGTACTCGAGGCCAAAATCCTCCAGCCAAAGACCTGGCACCAAATCCGCATCGAGAAAGTAGACGACCACCTGAAATTTTTCGTCGATGGGCGGCTCAAGCTGAGTTTTGCCAGCCACCTCCCTCTCGTCGGCAACCACGTCGGCCTCTTGCAGAAAGATGGCGATCTGGAACTGAAGGACCTATTGGTATTCGATGGCAGCCACAACGTGATGGTGGGTTGTTTGGCCGTTCCCAACGCATTCTTAGGACACAAGCTCTACGACGTCGCGCTCCAGGAATATCGGCGCATCGGCCAGTGTTTTCCCGGCCGCATGGAGGGGCGCGAGGCGCTATTCCGCGCGGGACTCACTCTCATTGAAAAGGCGCGCGCCACCGCAAACGAAAAGCTCTACCATGCCGCGCTCAAAGAGTTTGAGAAGCTCTACCGCACTCCCGGAGCTCCCCTCGAATACCTGGGCAAATCGCTCGTCTACAACGCCCTCGGCGACGCTGAGGAGGAGGCGAAGTGCCTCGAGCTGGCGCTCCGCAAATTCCCGCAGCACCCGCTTCTCCCGATGCTCAAAGAGCACATCGTCTACCGCATGCACGAAAGTTCGCTCAATAACAGAGAAGCCGCTTACCGGATCATTCTCCTCGCCATCCGCCACATCCCCGACCTGCTCGAGAATCCCGACACGCGCCACCTCATCGACAGCCTCGAAAAGAACTGGGAACAACTCCCCTTTATCCAAAAGAACGACGACCGGCTCAACTCCATTGCCATCCAACTCGCATTTTGGCTTGCAAAGGTACCGATCCTTGTCGAGATTGCGCGGAGCGTCCAAGAAAACGAAGGGCTCCTCAACAACGCGCTCATCTGTCTCCAGGAACTCGAAGCCACCGAAGCTCTTGAGAAATTCCTCCCCCGCAAACCGCCCCGCAAAAAGAGTGTGGCCGTTTGGAATCTTCTCTTGCAGAAAAAGCTCACCGAAGCGAAGGGAGTTTTCGACAAATTCTCCGCGGTCCTCAGTCAGGAGAGCTCACCGCTCCACTTCCCCTACGGCACTTATCTTTACATGACGCAGGGCAAGGCTGCCGCCACCAAACATTTTTCACTTGTTCTCGAAACACCCTATCCCCCCACCACAGCGCTTCCGAGTCTCTTCCTCACCAACCGCCTCAAAGGCTGGATGGAACGCGCCTTCTGGTGGGAGAAAAAGGAACTCCACCGACAAATTGAACTCTTTTACCGCTGCGTAGGAAAAAATGAATCCTAAAGTCAAATCCTCTAAGCTTCTCCACTCGGGCTTTTTCAGCCTACGGCAAGACCTCCTTGA
>DATIIR010000038.1:0-4143 GCA_035479435.1 Chlamydiales bacterium | reverse complement strand
ACAATGGACCGGTTACGCCCGGCCATAATCACCGTCTTCACCACATCCCGGGCCATTCCGGCATCTTTTATGGACCGTTGAGTGGGTTTTCCCTTCGAATCAATCTTCGGGGACTGGATTACGCTCCCAAGGTAAGAATTGGGATACCCGGAATTCGTGTAATCGCTCGCTACGAAGGTGGTGTTTGCTGGCATCTATCGTTGTTCTAATAGTTACGTCTTTTCCCACACCCGAAGCCATTTTTTTCGAGGGCATTCCTCGGTGGTAATCATGACTTTGGCCATCGCAAGGCACCCGCAGTCCCGGCAGGCGACTCCATCGAAGGCCGGGCATTCCAAACAGTGATTGTAGCGGACCGTAGATTCCTTCATCGTGGTGAGAATCCGGTATCCCCGGAATTTTGCCCACTGAATCCGAGCCCACGCAGCGAAAATACTGAAAAACTGAATCATACGCCCCTTCTACGCCAGCAATTCCCCGGAAGCTCCCCGTTCTCCACTCGATCCTCGTCCAGCCAAGCGGTAGAATTCAAATCTTCCGCGAGAACCGCGCATGCGTTTAAACGCCCATCTTGAAAACGCCCGCCGATGATCGATTTTCTCGACTCGTTCACCGCTGCTTTGCATGAAGCGCAGCCTTCAGGAAGCGATTGGTTCTTGGGACACCCGGCGCAAACAGCGGCGCGTGCCCGGAAGTCACCATCGCCAACAAATTTCGGAGGGTTGCTCTGCATTGTCTGTTGTCGGCGCGCCATCCAAATTAAAAGTCTGCTTTTCAGGGAAGCCCGCTGCACCTCCGCCGTGTAGGCAGCGTTTTCATCAGTGCAAAGGCCGGGATTTCTCGCGCAGGCCTGCGCCATGACTTCCTCTTCAATGTTCCCAATCGAAAACCCGTTGCGTTTCCGATAATTTTCCACCCGCTTTATCACACCGGGCCATGTATCCCCGCGAATTGTGATTCCATCAGATTCTTTGAAAAAGAATCCATCGCGCGGATATAAATTTCGGTTGATCTGTCTCATAAAATATCGAAGTCCAAACCGGTGCCGCCCCCTCCGGGCGTCGGCATTTCTTCTCGCTCAGTCAAAACGTCCGTTCGATTCGAGTCGTCAATCTTTACGCCGTTGCTCAGGCCGGAGCCGGGCCAATCGTCCTCCCAACCAGAGGAAGGCATCTCCGATTCGCCCTTCATGCTAATAGTCACCGAACTGCCTTTTCTCGCTGCATGCACAAAAAGCGTGAGAGCATCAGCTTCGTTAGGTGAGGTGAAGCCCCGGGACTCATAATCCGATTTTGATTCTACCCGAAGCTTGGCGCTTCCGGTCCTCATTAGTCTTTGCGTGAGTTGCTGGCCGAGCTTCATCATGTCTACCGTGGGCGAAATTACAAAGTAACCGAATTCTCCCCACTGTCTTAGAGCAAACCACAACTCGGTGGCCATCCGTTCGTATTGTTCGTAGCAGGTCTTGGTATCTTCAAGCATCAGCTTGTCTTTGCTCGCTGATTCCGAGTAGTTCACATCGTGAATTTCGCTCGACCACTCATATCGAATTAAATCTGCCACGCCCGCGCCGTGCCCGGTTCGATCACATGCGAAAAAAGCGCCCTTCACACCCGCTTTTTTGTTAAAGTCTATGATAGTGGTCTTCATCGCCACCGTTTCACCCTTCGGCAAAGTGAAAATCTTGTCTGCCTGAAGACCCCAGCGGGCCATAGCGTTGCCCTTTTCGTCTTTAAACTTGACTATTTTTCCATCCGGGAATTCCACAGAAGGCGCGAACCGCATACCCACAGCCAACCCCCATTTTCCCAGCACATAAACGCAGTCGTCTCCCCCGTCGAGGGCAAGATCGCACCCCCCTACGGGAGTGGGGGATTCCAACCAAATGAATTCCGCGCGCATCCTCTGAAGCATGCCCGGCGGAATCACAGTGAGTTGGGTTCCCTGCTTGGGATACATTCCCCTACCCATCGTCATGTAGCCCGCTGACTGGCGTCCGCCGGAACTATTCGCGATTCTACCGAGGCCCTCGCGCGACTGGAGGCCGGGATAAATCATTTTCCCAGTGATAACGTTCTCGCACCTCTCTGCATCTATCCGCAAAACATCCCAGCCTCTCCCCGACACCCATCGGTAGTGCTCATCCTCGTTAATATTGGCCCAACCGAAAGTAGGTTCGGCATGCTTTGCGACTTCATCACCGAGGTTCGAGGGATTGTAAGCGCCAAAAATCTTGAAGCCGCCGTCTCCGCTGATTTCGGAAAGCACGTTGTCGATATCGTGCCAGATGCCCATCGGCACGTTTTCAATTTCGTCAATGAAAATGAACATACGCGACAAGGGGCCGAAGCGAGGATGCAATTGCTTACGCGGCTTTCGATGGCCTCCTTGCAGTCGTCCAGCTTTCTTCGTGTTGCTCTTGGGGATTACGATGCCGCGAATTGAGCCGAGTTGATTTCTCCGATTCATCCCAATAAAAAGATCGCCCGTTTCCCCGGGCATCGGGAGAGTCGCCTGCGAGTGAAGTGAAACTAAATGAGAAAAAAGATTTTGCTCAAGGTGATCCTCACTGGGACCGACAACTCGAATGCTCGTCCATTCTGGATCGCGGAGCCATTCGAGAAATAATCGAACGCCCATCGAAAAAGATTTGCCCATTGCTGCTGCGCCCATGATGAGCCCCTGCGAAGACGTCTCAAACAAATTCCAGACGTCCTGAACGCTCTTGGGATCGGCGGTGAATTGGTTGGGGGACCAAAGAATTTTGGCGGCGAGGCTCATGCCGCCGTTGTTCATCAACTCATGGAGAAAATACTGGAGAATGGGATAATACTTTTCCGGCTTGGACTCCTCATCGAACCGGATTCCAAGATTGAACTCCTTGGAAATCACCGATGCGCCATCCCAAGGAAGTTTCGCGTGAACGAGTGCGGCTACTTCAGCCGCAAGGCTGTCATACCTTCCGGCCACAGTTCAGAATTTGTGCCTCGGTGGTTCCTTCGGGAAAAAGAACAACGGGGGATTTTTCCCATCCAGCGGAGCCGAAGCGGGCATAAGAAAACCTCCGGCGGCGAAGCTTGCTGCGCGAAAGCGAGAAGTTGATTAGCCGAGGCGGGTGAACCGGGAGCCGGGAGCGGCGGACCTTTGCGGCGGCGCGCGGGGAGCCGGACCGCTGAATCTCTTTCGAGGAGATAATGCCGGGCTCGAACCCTTGGGATCGCCAGCTTCGTTCCCAAACCCGATAAAGACCCGCTTCGGCGGGGGAATAGACCGTTAGAATCTTCATTCTTATTCTAACAGTCACCGAAAAAGAAGCGGTCAGGGTGGGGATTCGAACCCCACGTCTCACTAGGAGATTCAGAATAATGACCGGTGCTCCGGGTTACCTGCTCCGTCCCTGTGCGTTTTGCCAATTAAACTACCCGACCAAATATGCCCGGGGAAAGGATTGCAGCCCAAATCCCCGGGCATCGGTCTATTTCTTTCTTAGCCAAACCTGACCAGACCCCAATTTGGCTACTTCCTCCAGTGCTTGTCCCGGGTTTGCGCCCGGACTGGATTCGAAACTAGCGTTGCACTGACTTAGCTTGCGCGCAGCCTTCCTTACGTCTGTTACCAGACTTCGTGCAACATAAATTGGACCCGGGAGTGGGATTTGAACCCACGACCTTCACGTTATGAGCGTGACGAGCTACCGGACTGCTCCATCCCGGATTAAATTAGCGGCATGATGGAGGACTCGAACCACCAACCTGAGACTGGTTAACTGACAGGTATTATATATAATACCTGTCAAACGGCCACTGCTCTGCCCTTGAGCTAACCACGCCATAAAAAATCAAAGAACAAAAACCGAGCCGGAGGTTAACGGGGGCTACCTCCGAGGAGTATGAATTGAGCACCGAAACATTGAAACGGCCCCTCCGCCCCTTTAAAAGTCATTGCTTCGCGTCCGGAAACGGCGTGCCGTTCTTCAGGTCCGGCTCTGCGCCATTGAGAGCGCGCGCCCTGCGAAGCTCAGCCTCTTCAAGCCGCTGTGCTGCCTGCTGCTGCTGCGTTGAGTGGGCCTGCTCCACCGCTTCCGTTTTCTTGCTGTTGCACTTGCTGCCGCCGCAGCAGCCCTTCGCTCTCAGATATTGATAA
>DATIIR010000037.1:0-12264 GCA_035479435.1 Chlamydiales bacterium | reverse complement strand
GATGTGTCCTGCATCGATGGCCCGCCTCAGCATACTCACATCGAAAGGCCCCCGAAAATACTCAGGGAAGAGCGAGAGGATCTCAATGTCCATTTAGGATTTCTTTTTCTTCTCCCGTTTTTTCGCGACTTTCGCAACTTTCTTCTGGTTCATTTCTCGAACCACTTCAGGAGCAAAACGCTTGACGAGGGATTTCACTCGATCGCTGATCTGAGCGCCATTCTCGAGCCAGTATTGGATCCTCGGGATGTCGATGAAATAATTCTTGTCATCTGCTCCAAATGGATTGTACCAGCCGAGCATCTCGAGATACTTGCCGTCACGGGGATTTTTAGAATCGGTGACAACGAGGCGGAATCTCTGCCGGCTGTTGGCTCCTTGTTGTCTCATGCGAATGATTAGTGCCATTTTTTACCTTCGAATTGTTTCTTTAGTTCATTGAGATCCGGCATGCCGCCCATTTTTTTCGCTTGGGCCTTCATGTCGGGCATATTTTTAAATAGTTGTTTCACGCGCTTAAAGCCTTTGACCATCCGGTTGACGTCGTCCAGCGGAACGCCACTGCCAGAGGAGACACGCTTACGCCTGCTGTGCTCGAGCTCGACCCGTTCTTGCCTCTCATCGGGCGTCATCGAATAGATCATCGCCTCGATCTTATTGAATTCCGAATCGGAAAAATCAAAGTCGAGGGCCCCACCCATCCCAGGGAGCATCTTCAGCAAACTCTTGAAAGAGCCCATTTTCCTCACCATGCTCATCTGCTTCAGATAGTCGTCATAGGTGAAGGTCGCTTTCTTCAGTTTCTTTTCGAGTTCGAGCCCCTGCTCTTCCGTGAAATTTTCCTGCGCTTTTTTCACCAGGTTGATCACATCGCCCATGCCGAGAATCCGGTCGGCCATCGAGCGGGGATTAAAAATCTGTAAATCGCCTATCTTCTCGCCTACGCCTTCAAATTTCAGCGGCTTTTGGGTCACTTCCCGGATGGAGATCGCGGCGCCAGCTCTTGCGTTTCCATCGAGCATCGTGAGGATCGTGCCGGTGATCTGAACGCGCTTGTCGAATTCGGCAGCTGTCTTCACTGCGTCTTGACCAGTGGTCGCATTGGCGACGAAAAGCACCTCGCGCGGCTCGAGAAAATTTTTCATCTCCCCTAGCTCGTGCATCAGCTCTTCATCGACAGCCAAACGGCCCGCTGTATCGACGATCAAAACATCATACCCTTCCGCTGCAGCCTTCTCATGGGCAAGTTTGGCCATCTTCAGAGGACTTTTCTCCCCTTCCAAATGGAAAACAGCCACTCCGATATCGGCGCCCAATTTCTTCAGCTGCTCAATCGCAGCGGGGCGCTGCAAATCGCAGGCGGCCATCAAAATCTTCTTATGTTTTTCGCTCTTCCCAATGTAGGCCGCCAACTTGGCGCAGCTTGTCGTTTTGCCCGAGCCTTGTAGACCGCAGAGCATCACAACGGAGAGCTTCCCTTTGAGATCGAGGGGTGCCTCAACACTGCCCATCAACGAGATCAGCTCATCGTGAACAAGCTTCGTAAACTGCTGACCTGGAGTCACCGACTTCAGGACGGCATCGCCGATCGCCTTCTCTTTCACCCGCTTCACAAAATTACTGACGACAGTGTAGTTGACGTCAGCATCGAGGAGCGCGAGACGGACCTCGCGGACCGCGTCCGCAATGTTGTCCTCCGTCAGCGACTTTTTGCCCCTGAGGCTACTGAAGAGATTTTGGAGTTTATCTGTTAATGCGCCGAACATAATTAACGAATAGAATACGCGATAAAGAACTTGCTTTTCAAGGGAAAAGAAGCGGGAACCCTCTTTTCAAGTGAATTTTTTTATGAGAAACCTGGGGTGCCCTGCCCAGTCGGGGAGAATTTCACCCTGAGGGAAAAGCTTTTTCAATGCCTCCCCTTGACGGGCTCCTATCTCAAAAAAAACTTGCGCACCTGGATTGAGGAAAGGGGGAAGTTCCCTCTGCAACCGCTCGTAAAATTCGGTCCCCCGCTCCCCTCCTAAAAGGGCCCCTTTCGGCTCAAAATCGCGCACCGAGGGAGAGAGGTGATCGTATTCGCTTTGGGAGATGTAGGGCGGATTGCAGACGATGACATCGGCCTTGCGCCCCCTGAATGGGTCGAGGAGGTCCCCTTGCACCAGCTCCACCTCAACGCCGTTCTGCTTCGCGTTCTCAGCTGCTAAAGCGAGCGCATCTGCAGAGATGTCTGAAAGCGTCACCTTAAGCTCTGGCCATTTTTTTTTGAGGGCGATCCCCATGCAGCCAGAACCGGTGCAAAGATCCCAGAGAACACCGCTCCTTACTCTCTGCGAAATGAGATCGACCAGAATCTCCGTTTCGGGCCTCGGGATCAAGACCCTCGGGTCTGTTTTGATCCAACACCCAAAAAATTCGAGCCCGCCTATCACATACTCGAGCGGCTCCCCCCTCCCACATTTTTTCAGTAAATCCCTCAACAGGGCGAGCTCGCCATCGATGACGGGTTTATCAAACTGCAGATACAGATCTAAACGCTTAAGCTTCAGTACGTTAGATAATAAATCTTCGGCGGTTCTGCGGGGGCGATCGATTTTTCTCTCCTCTAAAAACGATTGAGAAAGTTTTAAGACTTCGCCGATCGTCTTCATGACTGGAGCTGCTCTTGGTAAAAGTGATTGACGAGTGGGACGGTCAGATCGTCGAGGTCCCCCTCCATGACGCGGTCGAGTTTGTAGAGGGTCAGGTCGATCCGGTGATCGGTGACCCGATTTTGGGGGAAATTGTAAGTGCGGATCCGCTCGGAGCGGTCGCCGCTCCCCACCTGTGATTGGCGAATGGCCGACATCTCTTGATGCGCTTTGCGCCTTTGCTCTTCGGCGATGCGGCTGGTCAAAAGGCGCATCGCTTTATCTTTGTTTTTATGCTGACTCCGCTCCTCTTGGCAGGCGACGACGGTACCGGTGGGGATGTGTGTGATCCGAACGGCCGAATCGGTCCTATTGACGTGCTGTCCCCCTGCGCCCGAGGCTCGGTAGGTATCGATTTTCAGATCTTTTTCGTCGATTTCGATGTGCTCATCTTCGGATGGCTCCATTAGAACAGCAACGGTGATGGCGGAGGTGTGGACGCGCCCTTGCGTCTCCGTATCGGGAACGCGCTGTACGCGGTGGGTCCCCGCCTCGTACTGCATCAGGCGGAAGACATTGTGTCCCGCGAGCGACATGATATATTCTTTGTAGCCGCCCACTTCAGACTCAGAGGTGGAGAGGATCTCACATTTCCACCCCTTTTTGCCGGCATAGTATTGGTACATCCGAATGCAATCGCCGACGAAGAGGGCTGCCTCATCGCCGCCCGTGCCTGCGCGGAGCTCCAAAATGATGTTGCGACTGTCGCGCGGATCGGGAGGAACGAGGAGCGTTTCGACCTGTTTTCTCGAGGCTTCTCCCTCAATTTCGAGGCGGGAGATCTCCTCTTTGAGCAAAACGACCATCTCGGGGTCTTGCTCCACAGCCAAAAGCGCCCGATTTTCCACAAGCTGCTTATCTGCCGATTGGAGGCGATCCCAAACGTCTTTCAGAGAGGAAATTTGAGAATGTTCCTGCGTGAGCTCCCGATAACGCTTCTGATCGGAGAGCGTTTCGGGATGGCCCAAGAGTTCCTCAACTTCTAGTAAACGCGCTAGAAGCCGCAGAACTTTATCCTTCACTTTTTCTTCTTCTTCGTCTGCTCTTTTTTAGCTTCTTCTTGCTTCACTTGGCTCTCTTTCACCTCAGCGGTTTTGCGCTGATATTTCTTGGTGAATTTATCGACTCTACCTTCGGTGTCCATAAACTGAGTCGCTTTCGTGAAGAAAGGGTGGGAAGCAGAAGAGACGGCCACTTTACAAAGCGGATATTCCTTCCCTTCGTACTTTACCTTTTCTTTTGGCTGCAAAGTGCTGCCGATGATAAACTTGGATCCAGTGGATGAATCTTCGAAGAGAACTTCTTGATACGGTGGGTGTTTCTTGTTTTGCATAGGTTTCCTTGTAAGAATTTCCCATTAAGGATATCGGTGGTTGTAGAAAAATTCAAGATCTTCTGTTAAAAAAGATCATTATATGCAGCTATCACTCAAAATTTTAATCCCCCTCACCGTCGTCATCAGCCTCGTCTCCGCCTATGACGCCCACCTCCAGTCGCTCTTAGCCCTCTCGTGGGCCGGCATCGAACAGCTCCACCTGTGGCAGCTCATCACCTATCTCTTTGTCGGGGCAGGACCCCTCTCCTTTGGCTCCCTAGTCCAGCTCGCCTTCAATATGTACATCCTCTGGATGTTTGGCACCGCTCTGATCGAGCGCTCCCACCCGGGCCGTTTTTTCACCCTCTACTTTGGCTCTGGCCTCTTTGCCGGCCTCATCTCTCTCTTGCCCCTCTACTTCTCCCCCACCATCCTCACCGGCACCACCTCGGTCGTCTACGCCATCATGGTCGCTTGGGTCATGCTCAACCCCGGATCTCAGCTCCTCCTCTTCTTTGCCCTCCCCTTCAAAGCCCACTGGCTCGTCGTCTTCCTGATCGGCCTCACCCTTTTCTTCGACCTCTCCTCGAGCAATTGGGTCCTCGCCACCAACCTCATCTCCAGTTGCCTCTTCAGCTACCTCTTCACCCTCATTGTCTGGCGCGAGCAAGGCCCCTTCGCAGCTTTGCGCCCCTTTGAGCGATCGATCCTCCGCTTTCTCGAAAGAAAAAGGGAGCCCTACCACCATTCAAAAATTTACGACATCAAGTCGGGCTCTCCCATCCTCGACGACGCCCAATTCATGGATGCGATGCTCGACCAGATATCCCGTTTGGGCGAAGATTCCCTCACTCCGCAGCAAAAAAAGCGGATGCACGCTATTTCAGCCCGGAAGAAATCGTGATCGGTATCGCCGCCATCTTCCGCAATGAGGCCCCCTATCTCAAGGAGTGGATCGAATTCCACCGTTTGGTGGGCGTTGAGAAATTCTATCTCTTCGACAACCTCAGCACCGACGCCTTTCAAGCCGTCCTCGAGCCCTACCGCAATATCGTCGAGCTGACCCATTGGCCTCTCGAACACAGTAACGTGCTCGAGTGGAACGAAATCCAATGCCTCGCCTATGAAAGGGCCCTCCACAAAGCGAAAGGGCACGTCAAGTGGCTAGCCATCCTCGATATCGATGAATTTCTCTTCTCCCCCACCCGTTCCCTCTCCGACGTTCTCGCCCCTTTCGAACAGGTGGGCGGCATCGGCGTCAACTGGCAAGCCTTTGGCACCTCCTCTGTGTCTGAAATTCGCCCCGAAGAGCTCCTCATCGAAACCCTCAACTTCAAGTTCCCCGAGCAGATAGGCACCAATCACCACATCAAAAGCATCGTCCGTCCCGAGCGCGTCCGTTCCTGCAATAATCCCCATTTTGTCATCTACGAGCCCCCCTTCAGTCAGGTGACCACCGACGGGACCCCTTTTGAAGGGCGCCTCTCCCCTACCATTCGGATCGATCTCCTCCGGATCAACCACTACACGCTTCGAGATGAGACCTATTTCAGAAAGCAAAAAATCCCCCGCCTAGAGAAATGGTGGAACGGAATCAACGTCGGCGATTGGGAAGCCAAGTATAAAGAGAGCGCTCAGGTGGAAGATCGAACCATCCACCGTTTTGTACCCCAGCTTAAAGCTGCGTGTTCCAGCTGTGCAGTTCGTGGCGGATGACTTTTTTTCCGTTGATCCCATGCCAGTGATAGATCTTCGCTTCAGGATTTTCGCCCAGCGACCGGCTCCAATTATAGAGGGGCGGCAATTCGGTGACGGGAACCTTCTCTTCGGCGATCATCCACGACAATAATTCCTGGTCCCCTCGGAATAATTCACTCTTTTTCATCGCCTCACTCGCCCACCTTTCGATCAACGGCAGAGACCTCTTGAAGACGATCACCCCCGAATTGTACACCTGATAGGGACTCGTCAGAGCGATCTGATCTTTGGCTAGCGCAAATCCGGGAAAATCGAAGAGAGGTTCTACGCAGCACCTCACCTCGCAATCGATATCGATCCACAGAGTCGTGTCGAAGGGAGATTGCAAACAGGCGAGCGGTTTTTTAAACCACGCATTTCGGCACTCCCAAAAGCGCACTCCATACTCTTCTTCGAACTTTTGAACCAAAGAGGGCTCCATCTCCTCTCTTGCCGCAGCAAAATCGAAGACGCGGAGAGGAATCAGCTTCCCCCTCTCCTTACACCACGCTTTTTTCTCAAAGGACATCCCCAGATCGACAAAGACCACCGGGAGATGATTTTTCCTCTTGTAGTGTTCCCACCACCAAGGGAGAATCCACTCTTGAGAGATATCGGCAGCAACTAGAACGCCTCTGTTCATTATCTCCTTGCCAAGAACGCCGCTCGGGCCACTCTGAGGCCGTCGAGTATGCCCTCTTCATAGCGGAAATGGGGATGGAATTCAAGCGCGGGGAAGTCGTTGGGTTGGAGGAGGTCCTCTTCCGTCACCTCTGGCACGATGCGCTGGGCAGTCTTGAGAACCTTTTTTTTCTGCCCCTCAATGAGTTCGTCTAACAATTCAATCATTTGCGGGACAAGGCCCTCTGTTTCTGAAAAAACGCCCTCATCATATCGGCGGACTCGGCCTCGAGAACTCGCGGGGTAATGGTGAGGCTGTGGATCGGGTGGTTGTGGGCAAAGAGATCGATCCAGCTGCCGTTGACGCCAACGCGAAGGTCGGGCGCCCCCCAGACGAGGCGAGTAACCCGAGCCGAAAGGAGGGCCCCCGCGCACATGCAGCACGGCTCGAGGGTGCAGTAGAGGGTCGTCTCAGTAAGGCGCCAATTGCCGAGGGCCTCAGCCGCAGCCGAGAGGCAGATCATCTCCGCATGGGCGGTGGCGTCTTGCAAGAGCTCCACCTGATTGTGACCGCGAGAGATAATCCGGTCCTTATGAACAAGGACGGCGCCCACGGGGACCTCGTCCTTGTCAAAGGCCTTCTTTGCCTCTTTCAAGGCCTCTCTCATAAAATAGGCATCATCCATTCAATTTCTTCTGCAATGCCTTAATTTGCTTCTTCAGCGCCTCTGTATCGGTCGTATATTTCTTTTGAACGCCCTCGATCTTGGCCTGTAATCTTGCGACTTCCCGCTTGTGGGCCCCGATCAGTTTGTCCATCGACTGCTGCTCAAAGTCCTTCTGCTCCTGCTTCTCCAGGGCAGCCTTTTCGGTCTCGGCCGCCTTCCGGAGGCGTTCGATAGCCGGTTGGGGGAAAACTACGCCATTGAGGACGGCGAAGAGAAAGGTGGGGATGGCACCAAACGACTCGACTGAGCCTGCGAGGACGCGGTCCGTCTCGGCATCGGTGAGGGTCTTGATCTCGTCAAAATCGGGGTTGATCTGGCTGAGCCGCTCAGCGAAGTGCTGGTAGAGGTCGCCATGCTTGAATACCCATCGATTCACGACAAATGCAGCGATATCTTCGTTGCCCTGAAGCAGCTCCTTCTCATAGGCGGCAAAGATCTCCTCGGTCGTGAGGCGATTGAGAGGGCGATTTCCAAAATATGTCTTGGTAAAGACCGGATCAGAGGGGAGATGATCGTTTTTAAGGTCTTTTTTGATAGCGTCAAGGACCACTTGGGTCCAGTTCTGTAAAGTCTGAAATTGATTTTCCATTGCCATTTCGGGGGTTAAATTTGATTTGAAAGCATAGCAAAAGAGATGTTTTCAGCAGAGAAAAATCATGAGGGATTGATCCTTTAATCAAAATCGAGTACAATGTCTGTCAACAACTAAACCCTTGAAATCGGAGAGCTTCCTCCATGTCATTAGATAAAGGTACCAAGGAAGAGATCACCAAAAAATTTCAGTTACACGAAAAAGATACCGGTTCTGCCGACGTCCAAATCGCGATTTTAACTGAGAGAATTGCTGAGCTCACTGAACATTTGAAACTGGCTCCAAAAGATCACAGCTCACGGCTGGCTCTTCTAAAGCTTGTAGGACAAAGGCGCAAATTGCTGGACTATCTGAACTCAACAGATACCAAGCGCTACCAAAACTTAATCGTCCGTCTAAATCTGAGAAAATAATTTTGAGAGGGGCGTTAGCCCCTCTTGTCTTTTAAGCGGTTATACTTTACATTCATTCCCTACATAATCGGAGAAAATGTAAATGTTAAAGCGCGAGACCATCACGATCAACGTCGGAAACAAGACCCTCAAACTCGAGACTGGCAAAATCGCCCGTCAAGCCAACGGCTCTGTCCTGCTCACATGCGGCGACACCGTCGTATTCGCCTCAGCCTGCGCCGCCCCAACAGCTAGCGCGGAAATCGATTTCTTCCCCCTCAGAGTCGATTACCAGGAGAAATACTCAGCTGTCGGTAAAACCGCCAGCGGCTTCATCAAGAGAGAGGGACGCCCCTCCGAACGGGAAATCTTAGCCTCGCGCCTGATCGACCGCCCCCTACGCCCCATGTTCGAAGAGGGCTACTACAATGAAGTCCAACTCCTCTCCTACGTCTTCTCTTACGACGGACTGCACCAGCCCGACGTGTTGGCGATTTGCGCCTCTTCAGCAGCCTTGACTATTTCTGACATCCCGCTCGTAAAACCAGTCGGCGCCGTCCGGATGGGCCTGATCGGCGGCCACTTCGTCGTTAACCCCACCTTTGAAGAGATGAAAGAGTCGAAGCTCGACCTCATCCTCGCCGGGACCGAAGATGCCATTTTGATGATCGAGGGATTCTGCGACTTCCTCACCGAAGAGCAGGTCGTAGAAGCGATCGAAAAAGGGCAGAAAGCGATCCACGACTTTTGCCATCAACTCAAAGCTTGGCGCGAAAAAGTGGGCAAACCGAAAAAACTCGATACGCTCCGCAAAATCCCCCATGAAGTCACCGCCGCCGTCCACGCAGCAGCAGCCACGCTCCTCGAGTCGGCCCTCCGCATCTCTTCCAAACAAGAGAGAGAAAAAGCGTTGAGCGAAATCAAAGACACAGTCCTCTCAAAACTCCTCCCTGAGGGAGAGGCGCCGAAACACTCGAAAACCGACGTGGCTCTCGCCTACAAGAATCTCCAATCTTCTCTCATGAGAAAAATGGTTCTCCAAGAGAAAAAACGGATCGATGGACGGAGTCTAAAAGAGATCCGCCCGATCGATATCGAGCAGTCGATCCTCCCCCGCACGCACGGAAGCTCCCTCTTCACCCGCGGAGAGACCCAGTCGCTCGCCGTCTGTACTCTCGGCGGAGAGAACACCGCCCAGCGCTTTGAAGACCTCCACGGCGAAGGGTCGCAGCGCTTCTACCTGCAATACTTCTTCCCCCCCTTCTCCGTCGGCGAAGTGGGCCGCATGGGCACACCGGGACGAAGAGAAATCGGCCACGGCAAGCTCGCTGAACGGGCCCTGGCTGCCGTATTGCCTAAGCAAGAGGATTTCCCCTACGTCATACGCCTCGAGTCGAACATCACGGAATCGAACGGCTCCTCCTCGATGGCCTCTGTCTGCGGCGGCTGTCTTGCCCTGATGGACGCTGGCGTACCCGTTAAAAGGCCCGTCTCTGGCATCGCCATGGGACTCATCCTCGAAGGACACGAATACGTGATCCTCTCCGATATCCTCGGCGCAGAAGACGCCCTCGGCGACATGGACTTTAAAGTCACTGGCGACGACACAGGGATCACCGCCTTCCAGATGGACATCAAAGTCGAGGGAATCACCCACAAAATCATGCGCGAAGCCCTCGCCCAAGCGAAAGAGGGGCGCCAACACATCCTCCACAAGATGCTCCAAGTCTGTCCGAGCTACAAAGAGGCCATGTCGATCTATGCGCCCCGCATCGAGACGATTCAGATTAAGGCGAGCAAAATCGGCATTGTCATCGGTCCCGGCGGCAAACAGATCCGAGCCATCATTGAAGAGACCGGTGTACAGATCGATATCGATGACACAGGCCTCGTCAGCATCGTCTCCACCAATCCCGATGCGATGGCCCGCGCCAAGGCGATCATCCACAGCCTCACGGCCGAAGCTGAGATCGGCAAGATCTACAATGGCCGGATCACCTCGGTCAAGGATTTTGGGTTCTTCGTCGAACTCTTCCCCGGCAAGGAGGGGCTCTGCCACATCTCCGAAATCTCCAATAAACGGGTACAGAGTGTCCACGACACCCCGTTCCGTGAAGGCGATAAGATTGACGTGAAGGTGCTCGACATCAATGACCGCGGCCAAATCAGGCTGAGCCACAAAGCCGTACTCGAAGAAACAGCAGCCCACCATTAGAGAGGCTTCTATGAACCGTGTTTTAGCTCGTGAGCTACCGAATTGCATCGAGAAGAAAGTCTTTGTGCGCGGGTGGTTGAACAACCTCCGCGCCCTCGGCAAATTGAGCTTTTTGCTCCTCCGCGACCGGACTGGCCTGATCCAGATCGTCATCGAGAATAAAGACGAATTGCAAAAGATCGCAGATCTACAACCCGGTTCGATCCTCTCCGTCCACGGCCTCGTCGCAAACTCCAGCGGCAAGGTGGAGATCACCGACCCCAAAATCACCGTTGAGAACCCGATCCGGGAAGTGCCCCCCATCGAGTACTACAAGCCTGAAGTCCACACCGACCTCGAGTTTATCCTCGACCATCGCCCCATCGCGCTCCGCAATCGGCAGATCGCCGCTGTCTTTCGCATTCAAGCTGAGATCACCCACGCCTACCGCCTCTACATGCACGACCAGGTGCAGGCCGTCGAGTATTTCGCCCCCAACATCATCGGCGCCTCCTCAGAAGGGGGAGCTGAGTTCTTCAACGTCGACTACTTTGGCTACACAGCCACCCTCGCCCAAAGCAGCCAGCTCTACAAACAGATCATGGTGGGCGTCAATGAGCGGGTCTTTGCCCTCATGCCCTTTTTCCGCGCCGAGCCGTCCCAAACCTCCCGCCACCTCTCTGAGGGGAAGCAATTTGAGTTTGAGATGGGCTTTTTTCAGAAGTGGGAAGAGATCATGGACGTCCAGGAAGGGGTCATCAAGTTTATCGTCTCCTACCTCCATCGCCACTGTAAAGCTGAGCTCGAGACCCTCAACCATCAGATCGTCAAAGCCCCTGAGAACGTCCCCTTTCCCCGCCTCACCTTTGCCGAAGCACAAGAGATCTACTTTCAGCGCACCCGCATCGACGAGCGCAACGAACCCGACCTAAGCCCTGCAGCCGAGCGAGAGCTCTGCGCCTGGGCAGCCGAAAAATTTGGGACCGACCTCGTCTTCGTCACCGACTGGAAGACCGTCAAGCGCCCCTTTTACGCCTATCCGCAAGAGAACAATCCCGAACTGACCAACACCTTCGACCTTCTCTGCGGAGGCACCGAGATCACCTCAGGCGGCCAAAGACGCCACACCTACGACTCGATGGTCGAAGGGATTCGGATGAAGGGGATGGACCCCTCCAATTTCGGCGACTATCTCAGTATCTTTAAGTATGGCATGCCACCCCACGGGGGCTTTGGCATGGGACTCGAGAGGATCACCATGACCCTCCTCAAGCTCAAGAACATTCGGGAAGCCTCCCTTTTCCCCTCCGATCCAAAGCGGATCGCCGGCAACCGGATCAAAGCCCGCATCTTCTTTGGCGGGGAGAACATCCGGAACGAAATCATCCATCTCCTCCACAAGAACAAGTTGACCTTTGACCACCAGACCCACGTCGCCACGCCCACTGCTGAAGACTCGGCCCGCGTGCGCAACATCAGGATGGAAGAGGGCGTTAAGGCGCTGATTCTCCGCGGCAAGAACACCAAGAAGAACTACCAATTCAACATCCCCGCCCACCTTAAGCTCGATATGAAAGCCGTCACTGACATCGTCGGCGAGAAGTGTGAATTTGAGGATCCAGCCGTCATCCAGGAGCGATTTGGGCTCCAGATCGGTGGAGTCCCCCCCTTTGGCAATCTCCTCAACATCGACAACTTCTACGATGAGCAGATTACGCACCAGGAGCGGGCGGCCTTTAACTGTGGCCTCACGACCGAGTCGATCATCATGAAGTCCAGAGATCTCCTCGCCCTCGTCGAACCCAAAATCGGCAAGTTCGCCAAATCGTAGAACCCGATTATCTGAAAGGGAAGCCGCATTTGCTGCAACCCCAGAAGCCGGGATAGGCTCCCTGGTTCGTATTGCCACATTGTGGGCACAGCCAAGACTGCTCATCTTTGGATACGTAGTACCCAAACGAGTCAAAATGGATCGCCTGCGCCCGCGCAACAGAG
>DATIIR010000036.1:0-8770 GCA_035479435.1 Chlamydiales bacterium | reverse complement strand
GAACCGCTTTTTCCGGTGCCTGTGAAGCGCACTCGCGGTAAGCCGCACACTCCTTGGCGTTCTGTGATGAACTCTATTTTGTACGTTCTGACTACGGGCGCGAAGTGGGAAGCATTGCCTAAGAGACCAGAATTTTCTTCCAAATCGGCGGCGCACCGCTGGTATAAGGTATGGAAGGCCAGTGGTTTTCTGGATCAGATCATGGGTAAGTTGAATGATCTATCGTTGATGGCATCGGGCCTTGTGTTTCCTCCCTCTCGTCAGAGAGCGGCGAAGCAGCACCAGCCTATCGCAGCCGAGTAATTTTAACTCAAAGGGAAAAATGCTGGGAAGTGGTTAGCCGGTGCTGTTCGGGGACGGTACTTGGCTCTTTTAAACACAAAGACGCAAAGACACAAAGAAATGGTTAGGAAATATTTCATAGTGTATTGTGTCTAACCCATGGAAAACGAAATTTCTCGGAAAATCATCGGTGCAGCCATCGAGGTGCACCGGGTTTTAGGTGGCCCGGGCCTTCTCGAGAGTATTTATGAAGAAGCATTGTTCTATGAGCTAATAACTCAAGGTCTTCATTGCAAAAGACAGCTGCCCGTTCCAGTAAAATATAAGAATATCATTATCCGAGATCCGCTTATGCTTGACATTCTGGTCGAGAATTCCGTGATCGTGGAAGTCAAAGCAACCGAACAAGACCACTCAATATATGAAACACAGTTACTTACCTATTTACGGCTAAGTAAGCTTAGGCTGGGGCTTTTGCTTAATTTCGGCAAAAAGCATTTAAAAGACGGCATTTCCCGGGTCATACTCTAGAACCCACCAATATTTTTCTCTGTGTCTTTGCGTCTTTGTGTTTAAAAGAGCCAAGTACCGTCCCCGAACAGCACCGGCTAAACACTTCCCAGCATTTTTCTCTGTGTTGCTTACGCGGATCTGTCGCGGATGACTCTGGGCGGTTTGTGCTCTAAAATCGATTCTTTCTCAATCACGATTTCTTTGATGGTAGGGTCTGAAGGGACTTCGAACATCAGGTCGCGGAGGACGCTCTCGGCGATCATCCGCAGCGCGCGGGCTCCCGTGCCTGTCTCCTTGGCTTTCTTGGCCATGGCTTGCAAAGCTTCTTCTGTGAACTCGAGCTTGACATTCTCTTCGGCGAAGAGGTGCTCATACTGCTTGATGATGGCATTTTTGGGTTTGACGAGGATCTCGACGAGGTCCTGGATGGTGAGCTCGTTGCAGTTGGCAATGCTGTTGAAACGGCCGACGAATTCGGGGATCATACCAAAGGAAATAAGGTCTTCGGGCTCCACTTTAGAGAGAAGGTAATTGGTCTCGTGGGTGTCGAGCGCTTTCTTGGTGGCGGCATCGAAGCCGATGGTGCTCTTCCCAAGGCGTTTGGCGATCATCTTATCGAGGTGGACGAAGGCGCCGCCGACAATAAAGAGGATGTTTTGGGTGTTGACCTTGATGTACTCTTGGTTGGGGTGCTTGCGGCCCCCTTTGGGAGGGACGTTGGCGACGGTGCCTTCGACAATTTTGAGGAGGGCTTGCTGCACGCCTTCACCAGAGACGTCGCGGGTGATCGAGACGTTGGAGGTGGTCTTGCGGATCTTGTCGATCTCGTCGACGTAGATAATGCCGTGCTCGGCTTTGGCGACGTCGTAATCGGCGGCCTGGAGGAGGCGGAGGATGATGTTTTCAACGTCTTCACCTACGTAGCCGGCCTCCGTGAGGGTGGTGGCGTCGGAGATGGCAAAGGGGACATCTAGGATAAGGGCGAGGGTGCGGGCGATGAGGGTTTTGCCCGAGCCGGTTGGGCCGAGGAGCATCACGTTGGATTTGCTGTACTCGATGCCGCCCGATTGTTTGGCGAGGGAGCGGATCCGCTTATAGTGGTTATAGACTGCGACGGAGATGGTCCTTTTGGCCGACTCTTGACCGATGATGTACTCGTCCAGGTGAGCTTTGATCTCCTTGGGCTTGAGGAGCTTCATCTCATAGTTGACCGGCTTTTTCTGGACGATGTCGACACAGAGGCCAACGCACTTGTCACAGATGTAGGCGTTGGGGCCCGAGATGAGTTTTTCCACGATGTCTTCCGTTCTGCCGCAGAAAGAACAGCTGGCTACTTCATTGGGATTTTTCTTATTATTGGTCATAGAGTTGCATGGAGTTCGGGGGGAGTGGTCCTCTGCTCAACCGCTGCATTGAGATGCGAGGGTTTAGCGATGTGGTCGACGATGCCGTATTGGAGGGCGCCATCTGGATTCATGTAAAAGTCTCGTTCCGAGTCTTCAATGACTTTTTCGAGCGGTTGCCCCGTGAAGCGGGACATGAGGGAAGAGGTGATTTTCTTGAGCTCGAGGATCTCCTTGGCCTGCAGGGCGATGTCTTCGGAGGTTCCCATGACGCCGCCGTAGGGCTGGTGGATCATGATGCGGCTGTGGGGAAGGGCGAAGCGCTTGCCCTTGGTGCCGGCTGCGAGGAGGAGGGCAGCCATCGAAACGGCTTGGCCGATGCAATAGGTGTTGATGTCGCAGCCTAAGAAAAGCATCGTATCGATGATGGCGAGTCCAGCCGTGATCTGGCCGCCATTGGAGTTGATATAGAGGTTGATGTCTTTTTTGGGGTCTTCCATTTTGAGGAAGAGGAGCTGGGCGACCACGACGTTGGCGATCTGATCGGTGATATCGGTGCCGATGAAAATGATCCTATCTTTCAATAGGCGGGAGTAGATATCCATGGACCGCTCTCCGCGTCCGGTATCTTCGATGACATAGGGGGTTAAAGACATATCGACCTCATATTAGCTTTCTCCCTCTTATATATTGTCTTTTACCGCTGAATCAAGGTTTTTGATACTTCAGCACGAAATCTTGTGCTTTTGCGAGGATGACCTTCGATAGGGCCAGGGCATAAATTTCTTTGGGCAGCTGGTCGATTTCCGCATTTCGGCCGCCGCTATGCGACTGGTACATGGAAATGGCCTCCTGTTGGACCTCTAGGTGGGTCACGGGGATCTTTTCGTTATAGACGAGCTGTCGCGACAGGTAGAAGAGGCGGACGGCTTGATTCGACTCGGCGGTCAGCTTCTCTTCGAGCGCTTTCCGTTCCTCTTGCGACATCTTCTGCCAGTTTGCCTTGAATTTGGGGTCTTGGGCGAGCTGGTTGATCCGGTGCTTTTTCTCTGTTTCGATGAGCGATTGGGGGAGGTCAAAGGCGTACTTTTGGATCAGGAATTCGTTGACCTGCTCTCTCATCTCGTTATTGACCTTTTCGTCTGCCTGTTTGTTGAGGAGATCGGAGATCGATTGGCGCATGTGGGCCACGTCGGTCGCTCCCACTTTTTTGGCGAACTCGTCGTCGAGCTCAGGCAGGGTTGCCTCTTCGACTTTCAAGACGGATAGGCGGACGTTTTTCGGCTTAAACTCTTTTTTCTCCTCATCGGAGGCGTTGTCGTCAGGCTCGCTGACTCCGTCGAGCACATCGCCGGCTTTGGCGCCTTGGACCAATTTTTGCATCCAGGAGGCCATCCGCTCTTTCGACACTTCGAAGCGGATGTGGTGAAAGACTTTTTGAACCACATCGCCCTCGACGGTATCGAGGTCGATCATGATGTAGTCGCCATCTTGGATGGGGCGGTTGTGAATGGGCTTCCACTGCGCGTAGAAGAAGCGCATTTGGCGGATCGCCTCTTCGAGTTGTTTTTCGGCCACTTCGGGCCTTGCGACGGGCTTGGCCACGAAACCGCTCGGATCGACGGTGGGGATGGCGGGCTCTGTCTCGAAGGAGAAGAGCATCTCGGCCCCCTCTTCCGACTCGTGTTTGAGGTCGAAGGAGACGGGGGAGTTGCTATTTAAAACGGGGACTTTGGCGATTTTTTGCGCTGCGACGAAGGCGAGGTCGGCGAGGGCCTTGTGCCTCTGTTTTTCGACGTCGGCGGGGAATTTTTTCAAAATAATTTCATCGGGAGCGCGCCCTTTTCTGAAGCCGGGCAGAGCGACCTCTTTACTAACTGTTTTGATCGCATTTTTCCGCGCCTCTTTGAGCATGACGGGGGTCGTTTTGACGCTCATTTCGACGCGGCAAGCCGGTTTACGGTAGATGCGTACGCGCACCTCTTCGCTGGTCAATTCCTCATGGTCGTGGGTTGCTTGGGTCACGTCTAAACTCCGGAAACTAGGTTAGGATAGCGGGCGAAGAGGTTCGAACTCTCGACCCTCACGTTGGCAACGTGATGCTCTACCACTGAGCTACGCCCGCATATTATAGGGTATGAATATAAGGTACGCCGATTTTTTTGAGCAAGTGGAAAGAATATATAATGTCCTTTGCGCGGGTTTGCGCGGGTTTGCGCGGGTTTGCGCGGGTTATTCTTCCCGTAGCGTCCACAGAGTGGAGGAGGTCCCTATCCCTGAAACGTCTACGACTTTACTGTTTTTCAGCATCTGCAATTCCCACTGCAGAGTTCTTCGGGGGACATGGGGCAAGATAGTGTGAAGTTCCTTGATGGTAAGTTTTTTGTGTAAACGGAGCACTTCAAGGATTTTTTCCTGACGAGATTGCGTATCAACCGGTTCTAAAGTTTTGTGTTGAACTATGGGGGCTCTGAGAATGATCCCAACCCAAAGGGGATGGTCGAAGAATTCTGGCTCGGGAAGTTTAAAATCTGCGCAGAGTTTTGCAATTTTTAAGGTGCCCTGTCCCCACTTTTCTACAAGGCCGGTGTAGTAAAAGGTTTGGGCGATGAGGCGATTGCGGAGGATGGAATTGTGGGGCTTTTTTAAATCGCCTGCTTGAATGCCCGGCATAAAGCCGCCCGTACTCACAATTTCCACGCGATCGTCATAAATAGCCAGGTGGATGGATGCGCCGGGATGTTCATAATCGCGGTGGCAGATGGCATTGAGCAGGGCCTCTCGCAGCGCTTCGGTGGGAATGAGGGGTTCGTCGATGCGCCGAATATTGTTTTTTTCGAAGCGGCCTCTGAGAGGGAGATGTCTAGAGAGAAACATCATCCCTTCATCGAGGATTTCAAAGGCGTTGCCGACAAATTGTTTGTGATCGAGAAATTCCCCTTTCTCGATTCCTTTGAACCTGGCCATCATCAGTGTGCAGCTGAGAGGGATGTGGTGTCCTGCCTTGCCGAATAAAATGACCGCAGCGTGAGTCAGTAGGTTCCCTTTGAGAAGTTCAAATTTTGTGAGAATCTCTTTGGGAGTTCCTCTTGCGGCAACGGGGAGGCGATTGGCGCCAATGCCCAATTCCACAGCGCGATGAATCCACTCTGTGTCCAGGTCGGCAAGAGAGTGATCTGTCGTTTCAAGTGCGTCGTAAGGATGCGATCGGCGCTGCTGGTCCATAACAAAAGTTATTAATCGATCTCTGCTTAAAAGAGAAGTTGTTGTTCCTACTCGAAGATAGGCTTTTCCCCGAAAAAAATAGGGGAGGTGGTCCAGCTTGGATTTGGCGGTGAGATGGATGAGTTTTCTTTTGCCCGAAAAAGGGAATAGGGAAAAGGCGATGTGGGGATCGGGACTGAATTCTTTCAGGCATTTGGCAATTTCTTGTTGCGTCTGGTCTGAAATTTCTTGGCCGACGAGCTTGCCTCCCGAAATCCCTATGAAGACATGCCCGTGAATCCCTGCGTTGAGCATGCCGCAAAGACTTTCACAAGCGCCGGCGAGATCAGAAGTCGATTTCTTGAATTCGACGTCGACCGATTCGCCACAAGTAGCAATTTTTTCCAGTGTAATCAGGTCCATAAGTGGGAGTATCATATCTTTTTTTGACTCTTTTGTAAATTTTTTGGTTGCACTCGTTAACAAAAATCTGTAAAACGAAGAATTCAGACTAACTGGTTGCAGCGACTATGTTGAACTTCCGTAAACTGAGACAAGATTTCTCCTCCGCCATTTTGAAAGAAGGGCGGCAGCTTTTCGAAAAAAATAAAATCCTCAACGCAAAAATCATCAAGCTCGATAACGAAACCATCCGTTTCAGCAGCAAAGTTTTGAGCAACTATGACAGCACGTATGAGAGCGAAATCGAGGTGGATCGCTTCGAGTCGACCGCCGTCCATACAAATTGCGATTGCCCCAGCCGATACGACTGCCAACACCTGGCGGCGCTGATCTTTTTCTTGGAAGAAAAAATCGATGGCTTGCTGGTCGAATATTCAAAAGAAGCCGATATTTCCAAAGATGATCAACTCGAGGCGCATGAAAAACAGGAGTTGATCGACGCGATCAAAGAGGCAGAGACCAAAGAGGTCGTCAAACAAGATGCTAGGTACCAGAAGCAGGTCCTGCAAGAATATATCGCCTCATCCGATGTACTGTCCCATTCTCCGTTCTTCCTGCCGCAGGAAGAGAGTGCGCTGGCCCAGGCCGAATTGGCGGTGATCTTCAATCCGCAATCGCTGCAGGGAGAAAAGAAGGGGAAGGTGGAGTTCCAGCTGGCGCTGCGCTTGCCGTTCCGCTCGAAGCCTCTGCAGATTTCACAGCTGAAAGGATTTTTAGAAGCGGTCCGATACGAAGAGCCGCTCTTCGTCGGCGGAAGACGCCTCTTTTTCTCGCTCAAGAGCTTCGATCAGCTCGGCGGCTCCATCCTCCAATTGATCATGGACCACGCCCGGATGTTGGAAAACTCCCAGAACGAACGGGCGAGCCGCATCGCGCAGATCGATCCCGAAGTGTTTGGCTTGCTGCTCGCAAGAACGCATGAAATCGCCATGAGCCAGGCGACGCCCAGGGGCTTCAAAGACGTCGACGAGGAATTCCCCGCCCTGCCGTGCCTCTATCTGGGAACGCTCGAGACGCCCCTTCGCTATGCGCCTCACGCCGTGACGTTGAAGGTTCAGTTAGAATATATCGATCCCCCCGCCGCAAAGATCTTGTTCAAGCCGAAGTTGGTGATCGGCGAGAACAGTTTGAATATCGAAGATGTGATCTTATTTGAGTGCGCGCAGCCGGGATTGATCAACCAAGATACGTATTACAGGTTCCCTCCCCACATCAAGCGGACCCACCTGCTGAATTTGAGCGCGATCCGCGACATGACGGTGCCAGAGCCGCTGTTCGGAACTTTTGTTGAGAACGCGCTTCCCGAGCTGAAGCGGTTTGCCGAGATTGGCAACGCCGAAATCATCGAGCGGTTTGTGACTTTGCCGTTCGCCGGCAAGTTGGGGGCTTCGTGTCAGCTCACCTATCTCGATGGCGAGTTGGATGCTGCGCTCTCTTTCTTCTACGATGGACAGGAAGTTCCTTGCATCGCATCGAAATTGACGTACGACCACATCAAGACGTTTGCGACCGAGCAGGGGATTTTGGCGCGCAACTTGGTGGAAGAGCGGCAGATTGTCGAAGAGTTGTTCCAAGACTTCGTCTTCAACCCGCAAAGCGGCGCCTACACGGCTAAAACAGAGAAAAAAATCGTCGAGTTCATGACGGGCGTTATCCCGCGCAACCAACACCGAGTCCATTTCGAATGCCCGCAAAACCTCCTCGATCAATTCATCTACGACGAGACGGCCTTTAAGCTCAAGCTCGATGCGAGCGAAACAATCGGTTATTACGACATCGACCTGAAAGTCAACGGCGCTCTGCGCGGCGTAAAACTCGAGTTGCTTTGGGAGTGTCTCGCCGCGAAGCGGGCCTACCTCGAACTGGACGCGAAAAGGTCCAAAGAATCGACCTCCCGCTTTTCCAAAATCCTCGTTTTGGATCTGGAGCGGATTTCTCGATTGGTGCAGCTCTTCGATGAACTCGGAATTAAAAAGCTCGATGACCACAAAGAGCAAAAACCGCTGTGGAATTTGGCGACGATCGATCCGAAAGCATTTGATGGGCTACCCGTCGACTTCACGATGTCGGACAAGTTGCTCGAAATCCGCAGTCAAATGCTCGGACAAACTACCATTAAATCCTCCGCGATTCCGAAAGACGTCAAGGCCGACCTGCGCCCCTACCAGGTGGAGGGGGTCCATTGGCTCGAGCGGCTCCGCCTCATGTATCTCAACGGGATCCTCGCCGACGATATGGGCCTTGGAAAAACGGTGCAGGCGATCTCTGCCATCACGCAGAATCAGCTCAAAAACAAAGACGCCCGAACCCTCATCGTTTGCCCCACTTCGCTTCTCTACAATTGGAAGGAGGAGCTGCATAAATTCAATCCGAAGCTGCGCGCCATCGTAGTGGATGGGATTCCGAATCACCGGAAAAAACTGCTCGCCAAGATAGGGGACTACGATGTGATCATCACCTCCTATACGCTCTTGCAAAAAGATATTGAGACCTATAGCCAAACGCCCTTCTCTTATGCGATCCTCGATGAGGCTCAGCACATTAAGAACCGCGGCACCCGCAACGCCAAGTCGGTCAAGATGATCCAGGCCGCCCACCGCCTCATCCTCACAGGTACGCCGATCGAAAATTCGCTCGACGAGCTCTGGAGCCTCATGGATTACCTCATGCCCGGCTTCCTCAGCACCTACGACCGATTTGTCGAGAACTACATCCGCGTTTCGGGCGACCAACAGGCGCAAAATATCGAGTATCTGCGCAAGAAAGTCTCCCCCTTTATCCTCCGCCGCATGAAGAGCGACGTGCTCCACGACCTTCCCCCCGTTTCCGAGCTCGTCTACCATTGCCAGCTCTCCGACGTGCAACTCGAACTCTACAAGTCGTACGCCGCCTCGGCCCGCGACGAACTGGTCAAACTCGTCGAGAGGGACGGTTTCGACAAAGTGCAGATCCACGTCTTGGCGACC
>DATIIR010000035.1:0-22275 GCA_035479435.1 Chlamydiales bacterium | reverse complement strand
CGCAGCAATTTAAAAATGCCGAAATACTGTTTTATCCACGATGATTTCATGGGAAAACACTACGGAGAATTCGATGCTGTGGTTAGTCTGGACGTAGTTGAACACATACATGTGGAATATGAAAATACCTACTTTGAGACTGTAGTTGAAAATCTGGCTCCCAATGGCATCTGCGTAATCGGAACCCCCAATATTACTTCAGCCCCTTATGCTGCTCCCACGAGTCAGATTGGACATGTAAATCTGTATTCCCAGGAAAGGTTGCAAAATGTCCTCAAAAAATATTTTCACCAAGTTTTCCCCTTCGGTATAAACGATGAAATTGTCCATACAGGATACGCCCCTATGGCCCATTATGTAATTTGTGTAGGATTTTATAAAAAATGAAAGAGACAAAATCTAATTGGGCATGTGTTGCCGACGTCATGAAAAAACACCCTGAGATTACGTGGGGGAGGTATGTCTCTTATTGGTATTATAAAACTCCCCGTAGAATTTTACACTCGATCTCCTATTATAAATTTGCCGCTAAACTAATTGGTAAGGAGAAGAGAGTTCTAGATATTGGTTGTAATGAGGGATTGGGAACGTGGCTGCTGGCAAAAGAATGCGGCTTTGCAAAAGGAGTCGATTTCGATGAACAGGCTATTAAAACAGCAAAAGCCAACTATGAGTATCCAAATATCGAATTTTCTGCGGCCGATATTTTGGCAGACCAGTCTCCAGAGGCCTACGATGCGATAGTCAATTTTGATGTGATAGAACATATCTATCCAGCACATGCAGACCAGTTTATAGAAACGCTAAAGGGGAAACTGTCTCAAACGGGCCTTGCAGTGATTGGAACCCCCAGCCTTATCAGTCAGCAGTTTGCATCGGAAATAGCCAAAAAGGGGCATGTAAATGTCTATTCTCCTGAGCGTCTCGAGGAGACGATGAGAAGGCACTTTGAATTCGTATTCCTGTTCGCTGCCAATGATGAAATTGTCCATACGGGTTACCTTCCTCTCGCTCACTACTTAATCGCAATTGGTTGTAAGAAGAAGGATATCTGATTGGTGGTCCCGAAGCTCTCTGTTGTCATGCTCAACTACAATTATTCTCAATACATTGAGAAGGCTATTTCAACTATTTTAGGGCAGTCGTATACCCCACTGGAATTTGTCATAATTGATGATTGCTCAACGGATGATAGTGTTGCAAAGATAGAGAAACTATTTGCTGGTAGACCCAATTGTCATCTTGTCAGACATGAACAAAATAAAGGTATTCTTCACGGCCTCCAAGAGGCTCTTAACATCGCAAAAGGATCGCATATATATCTCGCGTCTTCAGATGATTATGTAGAGCCAGACTTTTTCAAGACGGCAATGGATTTGATAAAGAGAAATCCAGATGTTGGTATTTGCTGTGGGAAACCTATCTTTTTTTGGGGAGAAAACGAGGAATCTCGAGTGATGCACCAATACTTGGGAATGCGAGACGAATTACAGGTCATAGATCCCGAACAGTTGGTTGCTATATTTCGAAAAAGTCATTTTGCCATTGCTGGAATAACCAGTATTTATAGACGCGATCTCATGTTGAAGTATGGGGGATTCCAAGCAGGTCTAAAGTCGGCGTGTGATGGATTTTTAATCCATCAGATCGCCTTTCGACATCCTATTGGGTACGTTCCTATGCCCTTTGCAGCGCTTCGCAACCATGGGTCTTCCTATAGCGCTGGAATCAGCCAAGCGAGGAGAGTAAGGGTAAAAGTTTTTGATGAATTGATGCTGGCGATCTGCCGAGAGGAGGTCGCTGAGTCGTTTAAAAAATCGGGGATGCTCCTCTATTTTGGAAAACGGTTCCTCCTCCATCTCCTCTGTCGTCCAAAATACTGGTTTTTTCTTCCGCCGATTTTAGCCAAGCAAATGGTCCATATGAAGTTGAAATTCTCGCACTTACTAAAAGAAAGGTGAATAACATGGCTCGATTGAGTTTCTTTCTCCTGTTTTTAAATCTTGCTTATTCATTAGAAGCGATAGGGAATTGCACTATTGAGGAACTGAAGCAATATATTAGTCGTAAAATTGAGGAGACGGTTGTGGAAGCTTACCCTTTTCCTCACGTCGTCGTTTCCGATATACTTCCTCCTCAAGTTTACGAGGAGCTTGTCGCTAATTGGCCAACTGAGGATCAATTTGACTTGGGAACTTCTACGAGAAGGAGGCTCCCTGTCACGGGGGGGTGTGCTGAGAAGAGAAAGCTCACGAAACAGCAAGCCGCCCTTTGGAGATATTTTGGAGAGCAAGTTGTCAATGAAATCATTAAGCCTCAATTAATTAAAAAAATATCCCCATTTTTCTCCGTGAAGTTCTCGTTTCTTAATGGCAAGGAACTTTCTGAAGCAGTGGATCGGCTGGAATATTTTAATTGTAAAATGGATGGGCTCAACTTAGACAGGAACAACTTAGGTAGGTTCGTCCATGTAGACCACGCTTATATGCTCGGTGCAATGCTCATCTATTTTGCCGAAGATACGAATCACGTAGAATACGGAACCGCTCTATATGAGTCAGTGATCGACCAGCAATCCATAGAGTTCACAAGGGGTGAGGATAACACCTTTTATGTATCAAAAATCTTACCTTATCTGCCTAATACCCTCGTTTTCTTTCTTCAGAATCCAAGAGGTTGGCATGGTGTGGAGGCCTATTTCGAGCATTACAACCGAAAATCCTATATGGCGGAGATCCACTTGAAACCCGAAGTCCACGAACAAATTTATTTGGATAAGACGAGATTTAACAGTAATTTTTGCTATGAAAGGGATCAGTCGTTTCTATGTCTTCCCCCAGAACCCGTCTCAATAGATTCTTCCCCCGATATTTGAACCCTTTTGATGTCGGGGATGTTTCGATTTTTTACTGCGCATTCTCTTTGAATATTCTTTGAGAAGGGTAACTACATATTGATCTACAGCGTCATAAGAAAATATCCGATTTCCAAGAGAGGTGCCATCATCTGCAATTTGATGAGCCTCTTTATCGTGCGTTTTTAAGAATTTCAAAATATCAATTAAATCTGACAAGTCAGACTTGATTGGGACAAAATTTACATAAGGCTGCAACGCCTTATAATACCACTGAGAGTAACCCGACATCATTTTAAGCAAAACTGAATTAGATAGTAAAATCCACCTACATCGTGAATAGGTAGAGGCGTTTCCATCTACATCAAACAGGTATTTATATTGGAAGTGTGTTTCCATGCTAGCGCTCGTAACTTCTTTGCCAATAGAAGCCAAATATTCGCGCAGATCGGACTGCCACAAGGCACTTATTGTGGCGTCAACCAATGAAGGATGTTGGTAGCTAAAAATAGTCAATCGCACACGATCATTTCCAAAATCTGGTAAGGAAGGATCCCACCTTCCTGTAGACATTCCTCGAAAAAAACCTACTGGTTGTTTGGTTTTCCATGGATGCAAAGCTGAAAGTTTTTGACAAACTGGAAGCAAGCTTCTTTCTCGGCTAGCAAGTTCCCAAAGCATTTCAAAATCGGGGAAAAGACATACATTTTTAGCATCGCGATGTTTAGAAAAAGAAAAAATTGGCAAGGGAGATGGAGTGATAACGCCATCGTCATAGCGAATAATGAACTCTGTGTCTGGGAGTTTGCGACGTTGAGCTAGCCCTAGAAGATAATTATGAATGTGCGGCATTCTAAAGCCATCTTGTCGCGCTGAACTTCTTAAAACGAGTTGATTATTTTTTATGGAGTAATAGAGGACTTGATGTCCCTGTTTATCCATCGCGCCGAATAGATTTCTGATATCCCGCGAATGGAATGAACGATGGGGTACATCGGCTAAGTCTTCATTGACTTGTTGACGAATCCAAGGATACTCAGAGGCTGTCAAAGAAATAGAGAGGACTAGGAAGGCAAAGAAACACTTCATACAATTCGGCCGATTAGGCTCCGATCTGCTGAAGCATAGAGATAAGCGCAGCCACGGGGGAGGAAGCGGGTGTTTTCTTCCGAAATCGGTCTGCCGCGCAGGTCGGTTAGAACACATTTGAAACCCCTGGAACGTAAAAGCGAGGGGATAAAGCCCACATCCGCCAGAGCATAGTGGATCTCCATCGTAATGTTCTTGCATCGGTCTAACCACTCGAGATTGCCAGAGAAAATATCAGCCTCTCCACCCTCAATATCCATCTTCATAAAATCAATCTGGTCGATCTGGTTGTCCCTCATAATTCGATTGATCGAAATGGTTGTGTATGTGTCGTTAGAACTACAGAATTTATGATATTCTTTCAGACTGGAGAGGGGAATGTCATTGGCCTTGGCGATCGCGTGCCGCACCGGTTGGAGCCCTTCTTGTGGCTCGATGCAGATGATTCGTTTGCTTTTAAGAAGCTTGGCTGCAAGGGGGACGAAAAATCCCCGATTCGAACCGACGTCGAAGACGACGTTACGAGGGATGTTTTTCTTGAAAGCCCTAAGGTATTCATTGTTGCCAAAGAGCTCGCGGGTCATCTCCAGTGAAGCGATATCGTTGCCCAGGTGGTTCATCACGGCTTCAATCTGTTTCATCGGAAGGGTGATCTTCTCGTTGTCGAGATTGAAGTGGAGAGTGGTGAGAAAGGGGGGCCATCTGCTCGTCAACACTGAGGAGCCGATCGGTCTTAATAACCGATTTCGCATGGCGTAAGGAGAGAAAGAGAAATCGGAGTTTCTCTGGCCCTGTGAGAGTGCGCAGCATCCCGTTGATTTGGTAGAAGTTACTGCCCAGGCGGTGGGTGACTTTTTGGAAAAATGATCTTTTAGGTGGGGTCATAATTACTCAAAATAGATGAAGGAGTGATCGCCTTTGTAGCCGGTGTGGTTAAACCACCACTGCCAGTCTTCGGGCGAGTAGAAGGAGCGGCAGGTGAGCTGCCAGTAGAGGAGGTTCACTTTCTCCTCTTCGTTCCGAAACGACTCAACGACGAGGTACTTGTTTTTCTTGCCGACTCGCTCAATCTCCTTGAGGGCCGATTCGAGCTTAGTGCAGGGGAGGTTGTGGAGGGCGTTGATCGAGATGATGAGGTCAAAAGAGTGGTCGGGAAAGGGTAGCTTGGCGGCGTCGGCGACTTGGAGGAAGGGCCTGATGGGCTCGGGCGCTGTGTCGAGGCCATGCTGAGAGATGTCGACGCCGGAAAGGTTGAGGCTGGGCATGGCTTGCATCAGATCGTAGAGCAGAAAGGCTTTGCCGCAGCCGACGTCGAGCACTTTGTCGCCGGGCTGGAGTTTGTAGTGAGAGATGAGAAGATCGGCGACAGCTCGCCAACGCCCATCGTATTTGTAGCCCCCATAACCATATTTGCGGTCCCCATCCCAATAGTCTTTGCCAAATTGGCAGGCCACTTTGGCCGCTTCCGCTTTGGGATACTCATTGACTCTGCCGAGATAGTCGCGCTTCGTTTTTTTGTGAAGCGGAGAGATGAAATCGATATAGGCCATAGGACTCCTAAGGGTGGATGCTAAGCAGCAGTTGTTTTGCCTGTTTTAATTGGCTCTCTCGGTGCGCCACTTCGTCAGAATGGGAGAATGCACGCCGATCCTTTCCAATATGAGTGAATGCATTGAGCAGAATACAACACCATTTCATTTGCATCACGGGGAAAATGAGATGGATTCTTTGGAGGCATTTGTCGGGGTGTTGCGCGACTGAAGAGAACGCCTCGGAAATGTGGGTGAAGTAGTGATGGGGAATGGGGACTCGGGGTTGGCAAAAGAGATCGCAGACCGTTTTGCAGGGGTCGTCCCAGCCAGCGTACTCGAAATCGATGAAAAAGAGTGTGTTGTCGCGGATGAGGACATTGTGAAGACCAAAATCGGAAGGAGTAATACAGCGGTCGAGAGGCTGCTCCATAGGGAAATTCAAATGTAAAGCCGCTTTACATGTGTTTTCTTTGACGCGATTCCACTTCGGAACTAGGTGTTGGGTCAGGAAATTGGCAAGTTCGAGGTCAAGAGGGGTTGTGAGGGGTGTGTTGCGCAGGCGATCGATTCGCTTTTCAGTGATCTGGATAAAGTTGTTGAGGGTAAAGCAGGATTCAGATGCGGGGGGCAGATCGGTGGCGGGCGATTTTCCTCGATTGAGGGCGAGAAAAAAGTTGATCATCTGCTGAATCGCAGTGTCGGAAATATCGGCTGTCTGTGCAAGCCGCCCGGGAAGGAAGGAGTAGAGGGCGGCATTCAGCTCGGAGGAGAAGGTGAGGGGTTGGGGGACGTTGCGTATACCGGCTTGCCACGCGTATTGAAGGAAGGAAAACTCGGCGTGAAGGCGCGGTCTCTGATCTTGGGGATGCTGAAAATATTGCTTGAGGATGAGCGGCTCTTGGGTTTTGAATTCGAGCTTGTAAACCCGATTGTTGGCGCCCCCGGCAAGGGGATGGATTTGGGTGGGTGCGAGCTTAAAGTGTTCGATGATTGGGTCGAGGGTCATAGTTGCAATGCTTGGATAATTTCATCCCAAGAGGTCGCGTAGAAATAGTCCCCCGTTGGCGAATAGAGCCGGTTGGGGTCAAAAAGGACTTTCTGAACGGCGGGGGGGAAGTGTTTCTCTGCCAAAACCTCTGGGAGATCGTCGATAAAGACGGTGCATCCTTGGAGGCTGATCCGCTTGAGTTTTTCCTCGAGAGTGAGTTCGAAAAATGCAGTGGGTGTCCAAGGAAATCGCTGTTCGTCGATCCACGTTTTGGCCGCTTTATGGAGGTCGTATTTGGGGCCCAAAAAAGGGGTTAAAGTTTTGTGGCTGATGATCGAGGTGGCAATTTGCTTGTTGTGGCAAAGGGCCAAAAAGCGATCGACATGGGGGTAAGGGCGGGCGAGATCCATGCGCGCGCCATAGATGTATCCTTGGAGCTCCGTCCAGGCGTCTTCTTTGCCGATGGAGCGGAGATAATCGCGGACGGCGCCCTTAGAGGGGGCGACGGAGGAGGGGATGAGCTTTTTCTCAACGGCTGCCTTATGAAAAACGCCGTCGTAGCAGGCAATCGTATTATCAAAATCGATCCCAATGCGGAGCGGTTTCATGCGAGCGCCATATCGATCATTGGGCGCAGGACGCGCCCCTCTTCGAGATCCGTAATCGCCTGAGCGATTTGAGAGAGCGAATAGGTTTTCCCAATGAGTGGGGCGGTATTCAATTGGCCGTAGCGAATGAGGTTGCAATAGCGGGGAAAATGGATGTCTGGATTGTTGTCTCCACCCCAAGTGCCAAAGAGCCTTTTTCCTTGGTTGAGCTCCTTGGGATCGAGACTAAAATGTTGGCCGTGTCTGGCATTGCCGACGATGATGGCGGAGCCGCCTTGCGAGCGGACGGATCGGAGCGCTTGATTCATGGCGATGGGACTCCCACTGGCTTCAATCGCAAAGTCGAGGGGGCCAATTTTTTGCAGGACTTCAACGGGGTCTTGTTTCGTTGCGTCGATCGTATGAGTGGCGCCCATGAGTTTGGCGGCTTCGAGCTTAGAGGGGTTGATATCGATGGCGACAATGGGGACGCAGCCGGCAATCGAGGCGCCTTTAATGGCACAGAGGCCGATACCGCCGCATCCAAAGACGGCGAGGCTCTCTCCCGATCGGGGGCGGGCCGTGTTGAAAACGACGCCTAACCCGGTGGGGATGGCGCAGCCGAGCAGGGCGGCGTCTTTTAGGGGAAAATCTTTGCTGATAGGAGTGAGTCGATTTTCGCTGATAATCGAGTAGCGGCTGAAGGTAGTGATGGCGCCCGCATTGACTTTTTGCCCTTTCCAATCGAAGATGGAGCCCGCTACATTGGCGCCAGAGCCTTTGATCCAGGAGAGGATGACAGCGTCACCAGGTTTTACCTTCTCAACGCGATCGCCCACTTCCACGACGATGCCGCTCCCTTCATGACCTAAGCAGTGGGGAAGATAGGGATCTTTGCCGCGGTGGCCGCGCACTTCGAGCACTTGCGTGTGGCATATGCCGCTGTATTTGACTTCGACCAGAACTTGGCCTGGCTTAAGAGGGGGAAGTTCGATTTCTTCAGTGACCAGCTTGTCGATATCAACCAGAATGGCTGCTTGCGTGCGCATAGGATTTGCCTTTTATTTTTTCCAGGATTTGGGAAGCGATTCTCTGCGGCGTGAGGCCAAAGAGTTCGCGGATGTATTTTTGGGAGCCGATCGGATGGGGAAAATGATCCTGTGTGCCAAAACGAATGAGACGGGTGGAAATCGCGCTGTCGATCATCCATTCGGCGATATACGATCCGAGCCCTCCGATGAGGCTGTGCTCTTCGATGGTGATGAGGAGCGAGTGCTTCTGGCAAAGGTGGGTCAGCAGTTCTGTGTCGAGCGGCTTTACAGTGTGCATGCTGATGATTTCCACCTCTTGGCCATCGAGGAGTTTGGCCGCCTCCATTGCGGTGGGAAGCATATTGCCCGTACTTAAAATGCAGAGGTCTTTTCCCTCTTGGATGCGGTATCCCTTCCCAATCGTGAGTTCGGGAATGGAGGCGTGGATCACCGGTTCATTGGTCTTTCCAATCCGCATGTAGGCGGGGCCATTCATTTTGAACGCCAGGCGAAGAAGGCTTCTTAACTCCATCGTATCGGCGGGGCAAAGGACAGTCATGTTGGGGATGCTTTTTAAGAAGGAAATGTCCTCACACGAATGGTGGGTGCAGCCGAGAGAGGCGTAGGAGAGTCCAGCGCCTGTGCCGACGATCAATACAGGGACGTTGTGGTAACAGATGTCATCGCGGATCTGCTCGAGACAGCGGGTCGTGTTGAACGGGGTAATGGTGTAAGTGATGGGGCGAAGGCCGCACATCGCCATTCCGGCAGCGACGCTGGCCATATTGGCTTCGGCGACTCCGCAATTGTAAAATCGAGTGGGAAATTTGGCCTTAAACGGCTCAAAAAGGCGGTTCCCAATATCTCCCGACAAGAGGACGAGGCGCGGATCCTCAGCTGCGATTTTGGCGATTTCATCGGCAAATGCGTTTCTCATCAGGCGATCCCCAGTTCTTCTTTGGCTTTGGCCAAATCTTCGTCGGTTGGGATTCGGTAGTGCCAATTATTGTCGTCTTCCATAAATGAAACGCCCTTCCCTTTCACGGTGTGGGCGATGATCGCGGTGGGTTTTCCGGGAGTTTCGGGGATTTTGGCGAAGACATCTACGATCTCATCCATGTTATTGCCGTCGATTTCATACGCTTGCCAGCCGAAAGCGGCCCACTTATCGCGCAAGGGCGAAAGTTGCATGATCTCTTCACTTCGACCCGTCGCCTGCCATTTATTGAAATCGACGATGGCGATCAGGTTGTCGAGCTTGCGCGCAGGTGCAAACAGCGCCGCTTCCCACACGGAGCCCTCATTGCACTCGCCGTCGCTCAAAAGGACCATGACGCGATAATTTTCGCCGAGGATCCGTCCGGCCATCGCTTGCCCGATGCCAACCGAGAGGCCGTGACCGAGAGAACCGGTGGCCATTTCGACGCCTGGGACGCAATGCGGCGTCGGATGTTCAGGTAGAGACCCTCCATCTTTATTGAATGTCTTGAGTAATTCGGCGGGGAAGAACCCTTGGCTGGCCAAAACGGCGTAGAGCGTGCTGATGGCGTGCCCTTTGCTGAGGATAAAGCGGTCTCTGAGGCGATCTTTGGGAGAAGCAATGCGCAAAAATGTACGGTAGGCAGCGACGATGATATCGACGCACGAAAGGGAAGATCCTAAGTGGGGAGCCTTGCCGATTTTCGACATTTCGATAATCTTGTACCGAATTTCAGAGGCTATCTTTTTCAGTTCGACGTTGGACATAGTGTGTTCAACGATAAGAGATCGAGTGCTTTTTTTGCCACTTGTTCAGGTCGAATATGGTGAAGACAGAGGTTTTTCGTGCAGGGGGCGTATCTTTTGCCATCATAACATGGGCTACAGGGAAGATTCCCCCCTTCCCAAAAAACGTGGATATTTTCGGAACGACTCACCTTTTCGTACGGGTTTGTGGGACCGAAAAGGGCGATTTTGGGACAAGAGGCAAATTTGGAGAGATGGAGCGGTCCGCTGTCGTGAGTGATGAATAATTGAGACCGTTGCAAAAGAGAGATGAGATCGAGCAGCGACAATTGGCCGATCAAATTGTGAAATGGAAGGTGCGAGAAGTGTGGCTCAACCCACTTGTCTGTTTCGCTGCCAGTGATTACGATCTGCAGGCCGTGCGCTGAGAGTTTTGCGATGAGTTGGGCATAGTGACCGATAGGCCAACGCCTTAAGGCATCATCCGCCAGGGCATTTTTTGCTCCTCCCGGAGCGATAACGACAATGGGGCCGGCCGGCAGGTTAAGCCCCGGTTTAGCGGGGATTTTAAGTTTGGGAAATGGTGGGCGCTCAACAATGGGCTCTTCAAAAGCGCCTGCAAGGCGAACGTATTCGTCCAAATGGTAGCGGCCTGGAATGGGAAAGGGGCGTTTTTGAAGCCGATCGAAGAAACGATGCTCCCTTTTACGGCAGAAGGCGGAAATCCACCGGTAGCGCGGATCGGGATGTGCAGTGATCACGAGATCAAAGGATTTACCGAATAGCTGCTTCCAAACAGTGAAAAGAAATCGGATACGACCTCGAGAGAGGAGTTTTTCATCCACTTGTAATAGATGATCGACCATTCCCGTAGCCGCAATGAGTGGCGCCGCGATTTTACCGCAGACCCAAGTGATGGCTGCGGACGGATATTTTTTTCGGAGATAGGTGAGCATAGGCAACGCCATCACCACATCGCCAATTGCACCGATTTTGATAATGAGTATTGCGTTCATCTTGAGTTCTTAGTGAAAGACATTGTAAAGTGAATAGGCCTTTTGTTGCAAAAGAGGAGTATGCGAAATCCAAACGTGATCATTATCGGGGCGGGGATTGTGGGGCTGGCTACGGCCTATCAAATCCTTAGATCGAACCCGCAGCTTAAGGTGACCATACTTGAGAAAGAGGTGGGTCCTGCCATGCACCAGACGGGGCGTAATAGCGGCGTTGTTCACTCTGGGATTTATTACAAACCGGGCTCGTTAAAGGCGAAAAATTGCATCGCCGGGAGAAAAGAATTGCTCTCCTTCTGCGATGAAAATGGCGTTGGTTATCAAACGATTCACAAGCTCATCGTCGCCACCAGATCTGAAGAGTTACCCAAACTCAATGAGATATTCGCGAGAGGACAGGCCAACGGGGTCCCTTCGAGCTTAATTGGCAAGGAGAGGATAAAAGAGATTGAACCCCACGTCGATGCACTGGAGGCGATTTGGATTCCGAAGTGTCAAATCATTGACTATAAAGAAGTTGCTAAGGCGCTTTGCAGTTGGCTGCGAAATGCGGGCGCCGAAATCATCTTCCGAGAAGAGGTGAAAAAAATCGAGTCAGGACGAGTAGTCGGCTTGAATGGGACGTATCAAGCGGAGGCGATCATCAACTGCGCGGGTCTTCATTCAGATCGGTTAGCGCTCTCATGTTCGGGAGGGATACAACACCAGATTTTGCCCTTTAGAGGAGAATATTACGAATTGGTTCCCGAGAGGGCCCATCTGGTTCGCGGTCTCATTTATCCCGTTCCTGATCCCCAATTCCCCTTTCTCGGCGTTCATTTGACGCGCATGGTGAATGGCAAAGTGGAAGCGGGGCCTAATGCCGTACTAGCGCTTGCGCGCGAAGGCTATCGCAAGAGCGATATTTGCTTCAGAGATCTCGGGCGGGTGCTCGCCTATCGGGGATTTTGGAAAATGGCCCTCAACTATTGGAAGGCGGGCGTTTATGAAATGGCCCGCTCGTTTAGCAAACAGCTTTTCCTAAGAGATCTTCGAAGACTTGTCCCAGCGATTGAGGAAAAAGATCTTCGCCCCGGAGGCTGTGGCATAAGAGCCCAGGTGGTCACACGAGAAGGGCGGCTATTAGATGACTTCGCTTTATTGCAGGAAAAAAATACAATCCATGTTATGAATGCTCCTTCGCCCGCTGCGACTGCGAGTTTTTCAATCGGTCGAACAATTGCTGAAAAAATAGGTTGCGGATGAAAAAAGCACTGATTACGGGAATTACGGGTCAAGATGGCTCGTATTTAGCTGAATTATTGATCGAAAAGGGATATCAAGTTCACGGATTGGTGAGGAGATCGTCCCTTCCCAGTCTTGGGCGCATTGCGCATCTGAGGGGGCGACTTCTTCTGCATGAGGGCGATATGGGCGACTCATCGAGTCTCAAGCGAATTGTCGAGAACGTCGATCCCGATGAGGTTTACAATCTCGCAGCGATGAGCCACGTGCAAAGCTCTTTCGAGACGCCCGAATATACGGCGGATGTCGATGCGATTGGCGTATTGCGCCTCCTCGATGCGATTAAGGGTCACAATTCGAAAATCCGATTTTATCAAGCCTCCACCTCGGAACTGTACGGCAAGGTGAGGGAAACTCCTCAGACGGAAAAGACGCCCTTCTATCCCCGCTCGCCCTATGGCGTTGCCAAGCTATACGCCTATTGGATCGTGATCAACTATCGGGAGGCGTATGGTCTGTACGCTTGTAACGGGATCCTCTTCAACCACGAGAGTCCGCGTAGAGGTGAGACCTTTGTCTCCAGAAAGATCACGAGAGCTGCCGCCGCGATTGCGAAGGGGGGAGATGAGAAATTGGTTCTGGGCAACCTCGATGCGCAAAGAGATTGGGGCTACGCGAAGGACTTTGTCGAGGGAATGTGGCTCATGTTACAGAAAGAGAAGGCGGATGACTATGTTCTGGCAACAGGGCAAACCACCACCGTTCGCGACTTTGTGGAAATGGCTTTTGAAGAGCTGGGAATCGAGATCGTTTGGAAAGGAAAAGGGCTTCAGGAAGTGGGAGTCGATCGGAAATCGGGGCGAACTTTAGTTGAAGTTTCTCCCCAGTTTTTCAGACCTGCCGAGGTCGATTTGTTGATTGGCGATCCTGCGAAGGCAAAGCGGGAATTGGGATGGGCGCCGCGCACTTCCGTCCGCGAATTGGTGCGCATCATGGTGCAAGCCGATTTTAAAGCTGCCCCCATGGAATTGTTAGTGAATCGATGAAAACTGCCCTCGTTTACGATTGGTTCAGCGAAAATGCCGGTGGGGGAGAGAAAACCTTCGAGGCCATTTACGAGCTGTTTCCATCCCCCATCTACACGCTTTTACAAGCACCTAAGAGCTTGGAAGGCAAGACTTATGAAAAAAGTACGGTTCACTCCTCTTTCATTCAAAAGTTGCCCTTTGCGGCCAAGAAATACCGCTCCTATTTGCCTTTTTTTCCACTGGCTATTGAACAATTTGACCTCTCTTCGTACGAACTGATTCTCTCCTGTTCCCATTGCGTTGCCAAAGGCGTGATGACCCATGCCGATCAACTTCATATCTGCTATTGTTTTACTCCCATGCGCTACGCTTGGGACCTCTACCATCAATACTTGCAAGAATCGGGGTTGCAGAAGGGCATTAAGGCGAAGCTCGCGCAATTTTTCCTCCATTACCTTCGCATGTGGGATATGCAGACATGCGCCCGCACCGATGTATTTGGAGCCATTTCCCACTATGTCGCCAAGCGCATTCGGAAGACGTATGGAAGAGACGCTCATGTCATCTATCCCCCTGTCGATACCGATTTTTTTAGCCTCTCTACAAAAAAAGAGGAGTTTTACCTAGCGGCATCTCGGTTTGTTCCCTATAAACGGATCGATCTGATCGTGGAGGCCTTTTCCCAAATGCCCGAAAAGAGGTTGGTCGTCATTGGCGATGGACCCGATTGGGTGAAGGTGAAGAGCAAAGCGACCCAAAACATTGAGCTTTTGGGATACCAGTCAGATGAGACGTTGAAGCAATATCTGCAGAAAGCGAAGGCGTTTGTCTTTGCCGCGATTGAAGATTTTGGCATTTTACCCATTGAGGCACAAAGCTGTGGGACGCCCGTGATCGCCTTTCAAAAGGGGGCTGTTAAGGAGACGATTCAAGACGGGGTCACCGGCCTCTTTTTCTCTGAACAGACAGTAGAAGCCATCGTGGGAGCCGTGCGCGCTTTCGAGAGGACGCAGGACAAGTACTGTCCCGAAGGCATTCGGAAACACGCTGAGCAATTCAATCGAAGCCGCTTCATGGCCGAATATCGAGATTGGGTCCAAAGCGAATGGGAACAATTTAAAACGGGCAAACGGCCATGCATGCGATCATTTTAGCGGGCGGTGGGGGCACGAGGCTTTGGCCTTTGTCGCGCGAAGATTTCCCGAAGCAGTTTCTCAACTTTGGAGATAGTGAATCGCTCTTACAAAAGACGGTTCGCCGCTTTCTTCATTCCGATCTGATCGATGAGATTGTGATTTCGACCAACGTCCATTACGAAGCACTCGTCATCAAACAGTTAGAAAAGATGGATCTCGATCGGAAGGTCCATATTTTGGTCGAACCCAATCGGAAAAACACGGCCCCGGCCATCGCCTTCACGATCAAATTTCTCCAGGAGCAGCTCGGAGCTTTAGACAGCGATCCCGTATTGGTCTTGCCCTCCGATCATCTGATCGAGCCTGAAGCTGTCTTTATGCGCTATGTGGATCACGTCAGAGACGTTGTTCGAACGGAGCAGATCGTCACCTTTGGGATCAAACCGACGAGGCCCGAAACGGGTTATGGCTACATTAAAATAGGGGTCAAATTGGATCCATTTACCCACCGCGTTCAAGAGTTTGTAGAAAAACCCGATCGGGCGCGCGCGGAGGAGTATTTGGCCTCTGGAAACTACTATTGGAATGCGGGGATGTTTGCCTTTTCGATTCACACCTTCTGGACTGAGTTGCAAAATCATGCCCCTGCGATCTTTTTGGGCATGCAACGGACGTTTCAGGAGATAATCGACGGCTATCATCTCCTTCCCGACATCTCTATAGACTATGCCTTGATGGAGAAAACAGCTCGGATCGCCATCTGCCCCTTGCCCGTGCACTGGTCTGATATTGGCTCCTGGGATAGCGTCTATGAGATCCTGAAAAAGGACCAGAATCGGAATGTTATCATTGGGAATGTCATCGCTCTCGAGACGAAAAACAGTCTGATTATGGGGGGTAAAAGACTGATTTCCACCGTCGGATTGGAAGATCTTTTGATCGTAGAAACTGAGGATGCGCTGTTTATTAGTAAGAAAGGGGAGTCTCAACGGGTCAAAGCTCTCGTACAAGAACTAAACAGATCTCTTTAAATGTGTTGCGTAGCCATAAAAGATTCCCACGTGGATCCACATATAGGGGCGCATGATCGATTGATTGAATTGTAGGGTCACGAGCATCACGCAGAGCGACATCCCAAGCGCGATGAGGGTAATTCGCTCTTCGCGTGTCAGGGTTTCAACTTTGAGGGCCGATCGGAAAGCGAGGATCAAAAGGCAAATGAAATAGAAAAAACAGACGCCTCCGAAAATTCCCAAGCCAGCCAAGATTTCAGTCGTTACGTTTGTCGGGCTGTAGTACTGATTAGCCGCGGGATCCAAGAGATCTATTGCCCTACCCAGGTTTTTCTGTGCGAGATAGTAGGGTCCAGCTCCAATGCCCACCCCCGTCAGAGGGTAATCCAGAAAAATGTCCAAATAATCGAACAGTTTATTCCATCGGTCCTGTACTGAAATGTGTTCTAACTTTTCCCCGTAGAAAAACTTCAATAACCCCGCAGTAATTATATTCCTATTGACTATCCACAACAGGCCAAAGACTGCAGAGAAGGCGATTGTGAATTTAGTGAGCAATTTTCCAATGGATAATTTAACAAAATAGAGGATGCGTCTCCATCTGAATAGGGCAAGACAAAAAAGGAAGATAAGGTAGGTGAAAAAACAACCCGTAGAAGTTGATGCTAACAAGAACACATTGGGCCATAGCACATCTTTTATCTTCCTTTCGGAAGGATCTTGAAGGATATATTTTGTCGTACAATAGATCGCATAAGGGGTCATGTATAATGCGTAGTATGAGGGTTCGTGGCAGAATCCCACACCTCGAGCAACACCGACAATATATTGGTGGACTCCGGGGAGTATGATCCCAAAGACGGAGAAAAGAACCTGGCATACTGCATAGATCCCCACACAGTAAAAACTGAGGGAATATACTTTCAAAATAGTAGCGGGGGCGAAGAAGCGGAATTGATTAAAGGAGAGGAGGAAATAGAATGAAAAATTGAAGAGAAAATAAACCGCAAGTCCAGTCGTAGCAAAGAGATTTGGAGTATTCCAAGAAGAGAGAAGCATATTCCCCAAAATAGCCAACGTGACAAGAAGAAATTGTTTTGGGATCTGAATGGAATGTAAGTAGAAAAAATAGCAAAACGTTATAAAGGCTAATACGTTTGTTAATTTCAGTCTGAAAATCAGTAGCGGTATGTGTAATAAATCGAATGAGGAGGTGGAGAAAAAGAAAAAGAGCAGAATCAGGAGGGGGTTTCCGAGGGAAGAAAGGGAGTAGGAAAAACCCGGTAGGCGCAACCGAAACGCGGTCATTTCTTCAGGTGTTTGTTGAGAACTGTTGCGAGCTTGAGCATGTCGATTGGCTCCTTAGTTCCAAACACTTTGGCGAGGGCGGCGTCAGGGCGGATGAGGCGCTTGTTGGTCGGGTCTTGCAGGTTGTGCTTCTTGATGTAAACCCAGACTTGCTTGGTCACTTCAGGACGGGACAGCTCAGTCGCACCGACGATCTTGGAAAGGTCGGAAGAGAGCTTGTAGGCAGGCTGGGCTATTTTGTGTTTGGAGGCTTTCTTCTCGGGCTCGGCCCCTTTCTTGCCAAATTTGCCCCGTTTAGCTTTCTTAATGTAGGCCGTTTTGGGGTGGGTGGTGCCATATTTCTCCTCAATCTGATCGAGAGTGGAGACGATGACATCGCAGTCGGGATAGTTGGAACAGGAGAAGAACGTCTTGCCAAAACGGGACTTGCGAGCGGTGAGCTTGCCGTCGCAACCAATGGCGGGACAGGAGGGCATCTCTTCAGAGCTGTAAACTTGCTCCCCTTTCTTGGGGATGTTGACGATTCCTTTGCACTCGGGATACTTGGAGCAGCCGAGGAAAGGGCCAAATCGACCGTGGCGAAGCGTCATGGGCGAGCCACAGGTGGGGCAGGTCTGGTCCCAATTGAAATTGGCGTCGTAGTCCTCTTTATTGAAGGTCAAAGCCTCGATGGGGGCGGTAAAATCGCAGTCGGGATAGTTGGAACAGCCGTAAAAGTACTTGTTGCGCGACCAGATCTTCTGCAGCTTGTGGCCACACTTGGGACAGTCGATGTCGGTGACGAGCTTGGGAACGACGGCCTCTTTCTCCGCCTTCTCAACGAGAGGAATAAAGTCTTTCCAGAATTCGTGGAGGATCTCTTTCCAGTTCCTGTTGTGCTCGGCGACCTGTTCAAGTTGGTCCTCCATTTGGGCTGTGAACGTGACGTCCATAATGGGGGGGAAATTCTGCTCGAGCATCTCGCAGATCACCTTGCCGAGCTCGGTGGGCTTGAGGGCCTGGCTCTCCTTAACCGTGTAATCGCGGCTCTGGATCTTATTCATAATGGCGGCGTACGTGGAGGGACGGCCAATGCCGAGGCGCTCGAGCTCTTTGACGAGCGAGGCTTCAGTAAAACGGGGCGGCGGCTTGGTGAAAGATTGCGTGGAGATGACGTCGCGCAGGTCAAGGGGCATGTTCACTTCAAGGGGAGGGAGGATCTTGGCGTTCTCATCCTCCTCTTCGGGGGCGCCTTTGTCCTTTTTCTCCTCATAGGCGGCGAGATAGCCGTTGAATTTGATGACAGAACCAGTGGCGCGGAGAACCATGTTTTGATTGGTGTCGATGTCGGCGGAGACGGTGTCGTAAATGGCGGGGTTCATCTGCGAGGCGATAAAGCGGCGCCAGATGAGGAGGTAGAGTTTGTACTGGTCGGCATCGAGATACTGGCGGATTTTTTCCGGATCGCGGGCTAGACTTGTGGGGCGAATGCCTTCGTGAGCTTCTTGGGCCGTCTTTTTAGAGGCGTAAACCTTCGGTTGGTCGGGCAGGTATTCGGCGCCAAAGTGGTTGAGGATGTACTTGCGGGCGTTAGTAATGGCCTCGGGGGCGATGTTGACCGAGTCGGTACGCATGTAGGTGATGAGACCTTCAGACTCGGGGCCCATGTCGACACCCTCGTAAAGCCCTTGGGCGATGTTCATGGTGCGGGCGACCGAGAAGCCGTAGTGGCGGCTCGCCTCCTGTTGGAGCGTCGAAGTGATGAAGGGAGGAACCGGATTGCGCTTCTTCTCTTTTTTATCGACGGTGGCGACGCGGTAGGTGGCTTTTTTGAGCTTGTCGGTGATTTGTTTGGCCGTCTGGGCGTCGGAAATCAGGAAGCACTCTTTGTTGCCCCTCTCCTTCTCAACGCGAAGCTCGTTGACTGAGAAAAGGAGGGCGGGGAAGGTGCGATCGCCCGTTTTGGGCTGCAGAAGAGTGCTAATATTCCAATATTCAACGGGAATAAAGGCGTCGATCGCTTTCTCTCGGTCGACGACCAGCTTGAGGGCCACCGACTGGACTCTGCCAGCGGAGGAGCCGTGGCGCCCTCGCTTCACTTTGCGAGTGAGGATCGGGGAGATTTTGTAACCGACGATGCGGTCGAGAAGGCGGCGGGTCTGCTGCGCGTTGACGAGGTCCATGTCGATGTCGCGAGGATGTTCAAGGGCCTCCTGAACGGCGTCTTTCGTGATCGATTGGAACGGGGTGCGCTTATATTTGGTCCCTTTAGGTAGGATCGAGGCGATGTGCCAGGCGATCGCCTCCCCCTCGCGGTCGGGATCGGGAGATAGATAGACGATATCGGCCTTCTTGGCGGCGTCTTGGAGTTTTTTTATGACCTCTTTTTTATCGGCCAGCGTAACATATTTGGGCTCGAAATCGTTCTCGACGTCGATCCCAAACTCCTTTTGCGGCAGGTCGCGGATATGGCCGATCGAAGATTCAAAAATATAATGAGGGCCAAGAAATTTCTTGAGAGTCTTGATCTTCGCAGGAGATTCTACGATAACTAGGGCTTTGCCCATATTATATGGTCCTTAAAACGGACAGATGGTAGCCGATTTCTCTTTTTCTAGGAAGAATTGCTTCTTTTTCGGATAATGGTTCGCATGACAGATGAAGAGCTATTTGCACTGGACAGAGCAGGGTTTATACCCGGCCCCAAAGAAAGTGAAAAAGATTTTTTAGACAGGGTCGCACAAACCAAAGAAAACTTTGAGAAGGGGGACTGGATTCCCGCCTCCCATTGGTCTTGGGTCCGCGAGTCTCTCAATGAGATTTTCAATGTAAAGCCGCTTTACATTTGCGCTTTCTACTCCAATCGCTCGCTGGCTCCGTGGCAGGCGGCGGCCTCTTGGATTGAGGGGCGAGAGCTCAAGGCAATCCAGCTCCGCGAGGGGTTGAGAAAGGGGGCCTATCTGCGGCTTTACAGCCGCGAAGAGATCTTGGCGCACGAGGCCGTACATGCGGCCAGAAGTGGTTTTGATGAGGACTGTTATGAGGAATTTTTCGCCTACATGACCTCGGAGAAAAAATGGCGAAGGGTTTTGGGGCCGATTGTCCAGAGGCCTTGGGAAGTGTGGCCCTTTTTAGCATTTGTCCTCGCCGGCGCAATTTGGCCGCTCGCTTATTTGGGCGCGACGCTCTGGTTGGGAGTGGGTTTTGGCCGTCTGATTACACAACATCTCCGATTGCGTAGAGCCAGCGAACAGGTCTTTGATATTGTCCGAGACACGCGTAAAACCAGGGCGATTGTTTTTCGGTTGACAGATGATGAAATTAGAGCATTTTCAAAGCGCGAAAAGATGGAAGAGTACGCCCAACAGCAAAGTTGCTTGCGTTGGCGAGTGATCAAAAATTACCTAAAGGAGTCTTATGGCACAGAAAGTTGTTGTTGCGAATAAAGAGTGGGAGAAGAAGGAAAACCGCTTTAAGTTTTGTGAAGAACTTGAAAATGGGAACATCCTCTTTTTGCCTTCGATTCCTTTTCCGTTTCCTCAAGAGGAGATCGACTTTCTCCTCGCTCAGCGCCAAGGCGGCTCTACGGCGCGCAAGAACATCGCCTACAAACCGCAGCTCGACAAGATCACCAATCACGATACAAATGATCCGATCGCCGCAGAAAAATTAAAGGGGATCTTGAGGAATTACTCCAAGCGAGTGACCGACTTTCTCTCTCTTCTTTTGGCGCCCTATGCGAAAGGATGGAAACACGACTACGCCAGTTTTCGCCCTTTTCAGGAGAAGGGACGGAAATTGCGCACCCGCGCTCGCAACGATCTGCTTCACGTCGACGCATTTCCCACGAGACCGCTTCACGGCACTCGGATCTTGCGCTTTTTCACGAACATCAACCCAACGGAGAGCAGGCACTGGATCACTTCCAAAGGCTTTGCCGATCTCGCCAAGGACTATGCAGAGACCGTTACCATCCCTCCGTCGACGGGCTACGATTTGAAGAGCCGTCTAGCGCGGAAGATGATGCAGCTGCTCCGCTCCACGGGATTTAAGGTGCCTCTCCGCTCTCCTTACGACCATTTCATGCTGAACATGCACAACTTTCTCAAGGAAAACGGCACATTTCAGGCCAATTGCCCCAAAGATCATTGGGATTTCCCACCCGGGTCTTGCTGGGCCGTCTTCACCGATCAGGTGTCCCATGCCGCCATGTCGGGCCAATATGCTCTGGAGCAGACGTTTCTCGTGCCGCAAAGCGTTCTCCTCTGTCCGGAGAAATCGCCTGTGAGTGTACTGGAGCGGATGTCGGGAAAAAATCTGGTCAACTCAGAATACTTAACTGCGCTGCTTGGTTAGATGTTTGCGTTGGGTTGCGGAGCCGATTTTCAATTGGCTCCGGTACTTGGCGATCGTTCTTCGAGCGACCGAAAACCCTTTGGTTTTCAGTTCTCTGGCCAGCTGATCGTCCGTGAGGGGGTTGCCCTTATCTTCCCCGTTGATCAGCTGTTCCAGCAGTTCTCGCGCACTATTTGTTACCGGCGAGGAGGAGATGAGAGAGCGGAGCGGGATGACCCCACGGGGGGTCGAAACATACTTGCCATGCAGGGCGCGCGAGAGGGTCGATTCGTGGATTTGGAGCTTTTCCGACAGCTCCCGAATCGAAAGCGTGCCGAGAGGTCCCTTCTGATCGAGGTAAGAGGCTTGTTTGCGCAAGAGGAGGCCGCCGATGGCTCGGAGCAGTTTGCGCCGCCTATTCAACGAACGGAAAATCCATTTGGCCTGCGTCTTTAACCCTCGCAATAGTTCCCGCTCTTCATCTGACTCTAGTTCTAACGATAGATAGTCGTCTTGCATGTGAAATTTGGGCAGGTCGTCTTCGATGAGCTCGAGCGTCCAGCCCCCTTCGATCTTGGAGATCTTGAGATCGGGAACGGTGGGGGTTACCGGTTCGACCTGATAGACACTGGCAGGACGCCTGGAGAGGCGGGCCAAGGTTTGCATTGCGAACCCCAATTCTTCCGATCCGAGCTTCTTTTTGATCGCGACATAGCGGCCGTGGAGGAGGTCTTCAAAACAATTTTGCACGAGTTGATAGCAAAGGGAATCGCCCTTCCCTTGTCGTCTGAGTTGGATCAGAAACGCCTCCTGAAGATTGCGCGCGAAAATACCGGGAGGATCAAATGTCTGCAGGACCGAAAGGATCCGCTCCCCATCCATCGTATCGAGGGAGCCGGTGATAAAGCCCCGCTCATCGAGGTGTTCCACGAACTCCTCGGCCAGGAGGCGCTCTCTTGGGGAAGGGAAGTTTTCCCGAATTTGGCTCATGAGGTGCTCGTGAAGGGTAATGGGAGCGGGAATTTCGGCATCAAATCGGGGTTTGGAGCACGGCTCCGCCAGTTCCAGGAGGGGATTTTTCTCAATTTCGCTCAAGAGCCATTGTCCCAGCTCCATTTGGGGCATTTGGAGAATTTCCAGGGCCTGCCGCAGAGCATACGTCATGACGAGGCGTCTTTCGGGAGCGAGCTTTAAGGCCAGTCGTGGGTCCATGAACCCCCCATAACATAGCGAGAGGTTTCGGTATAGCTTTCCTCGAGGCAAAACGGTAAAATGGTCTTTTTGGAGGTGGGTATGGGCCCTCGGGCGGGTGTTTTTTGTCATAATGGATTGGGCGATGGGGTCAACTGCCTCGTCCTCTCAAATAATCTCCATCTCAATGGATGGAAAGTGGAGACGTACCAAAATACGATCGGCTCCATGAACAACTGGTT
>DATIIR010000034.1:0-5278 GCA_035479435.1 Chlamydiales bacterium | reverse complement strand
CTACATGGCTCCCGATTCTCTGAGCGCGCTCTTCAAGTCCGTCCATTTTGACACGGACGACCACGTCCTGCGCGATAAAAACGAGATCGCCGGCTTGATCCAATTGGCGAGCTACCTGAAGAAAAATCCAAATGTCTACTTAGTGATCGACGGACACACCGACGAACGGGCTTCCGCGAGCTATAACCAGGCGTTGGGGATGAGACGCGCCAACTTCGTCCGCTCCTTCCTGGTTAAAAATGGAGCCGACCTAAACCGCATCTACACCGTCTCCCGCGGAAAAGAGCAGCCTCTCGTCCAAGGGCACGACGTCGAAGCGTGGAGAGTGAACCGCCGCTCCGAATTTAGAATCTACCAGAAGTAGCTATGATCCGAAAAGTGCTCTTAGGCGCCCTGACCCTCCTCATCGCGCCATCTTGTTCTCCCCTGAGATCGTCGCCCAATGATGAGAAACATCAGCTGGAATTGACCCTCCACGAGGTGCAGACCAATCTCGACGATCTCCGACACGACATCAACTGCTTCCAGACCGAACTGCAGATCTTAGATGGGCGGATCAAGTACTATGAGAACACGCTGGCCTCACTGAAGCAGCACGATCTCGAAAAACACCAGGCAAAGATCGAACAGATCTCGCAACAGATCCAAAATCTCGAAAAAAAATGGGCTTCGCTGGAAAAAGGTCAGCAGGGCGATATGAGTGAGCTGCGAGAGCTCTCATCCCACGCGAACGAGACCACAGCCGCCCTGTCCCAATTTAGGGACCGGATCAGTGAGCTAGAAGGGGAGATCCTCTCTCAAAATCGGCGCTTTGATGAACTCGCCAAGCTAAAGGGCAACATCGAGACGCTGGCGAAGGGACTAGGGGCTGGCTCTTTCAAGATTTACAAGGTGAAATCGGGGGACTCTCTCGAAAAAATCGCCCGCGTACACAAGACCAACGTCGAACAGATCAAAAAGCTCAACAACCTTGAACAAGACCTCATCGTCGTGGGCCAAGAGCTCAAAATCCCTAATGAGTAGTCGCCCTATCGCCCTTTTCGATTCGGGATTCGGCGGACTCACCGTCATGCGCGAAGTGGCCCGCCTGTTGCCCCACGAAGACCTGATCTATCTCGGCGATACGGCCCATCTGCCCTACGGAAATAAGTCGCCCGAAACCGTTTTGCAATACGCCTTGGAAAACAGCGCCTTCTTGATGGAGCAAAACATCAAGCTCCTGATGATCCCGTGCCATACCGCCTGCTGCCATGCCCTGGAGACGCTGCAAAAAAAGCTCCCCATCCCCGTCATCGGCGTGATCCAGCCCGGCCTCGATCTTTTGGGTCCGTCGACTCGCATCGGCGTGATCGGGACGACCAGCACCATCGAATCGGGCATCTACCAATCGCTGATTTTAAAGCAGATCCCCAACGCCCAAATCCATGCCCGCGCGTGCCCTCTCTTCGTCCCGCTGATCGAAGAGGGCTTCCACCTCCACCCATCGACGGCGCAAATCGCCGAGTCGTATTTAGAGGCTCTGAAAGGGAAAATCGACGTGGCCCTCCTCGCTTGCACCCACTATCCGTTGATCCGCCCCCTCTTGCAGAGCGTCCTGGGCCCTACGGTCAAACTCATTGAGCCCGCAGAGCAGTGCGCCCTTCTCGCCAAAGACTCTTTGACCACAAGAGGACTGCTCAACCCCCAAATGGGAAAACCCCGCTATACTTTTTACGTCACGGACGATCCGGAAAAGTTTCGCCGTCTCGGGAGAATTTTTTTCGGTTTCGACATAGAAAAAGTTGAAAAAAAATGAGAACCTGTGAAATTGTCTTTGAAGAGGTAAAGAGATGAGTCAGAAAAAGCGTATCCTGTTGATTGAAGATGAAGAAGACATCGCGGCGTTGATTAAGCTCCAAGCAGAGCTATCCGGTTACAAACTGCATGTCGAAGTCGACGGAATCAACGGATTTAGAGCCATCGAGAGAGAGAAACCCGAATTGGTCATCCTAGACATCATGCTTCCAGGTGAAAACGGTCTCGATGTTTGCCGCAGGATGAAGAACAATCCTGAACTGAAAAATATCCCCGTGCTCATTCTCTCTGCCAAAGGAGAGGAGCTCGACATCGTTTTGGGCCTTGAACTCGGCGCCGACGATTACGTTCAGAAACCCTTCTCCCCCAAAGTTCTCTTCTCCCGGATTAAGGCGATCCTCAGGCGCGGCAAAGAGCCCGAAAAAACAGCGAAAACAGTTCGCTTTAGCGACTTCATCCTCGACATCGACCGCTATAGCTTGCGCAAAGGGGAGAAGATGATCCCGCTCACCCTCTCCGAGTTTGGCATTCTGCGCCGCCTGGTCAGCAATAGAGGCAAAGTGCTCACCCGCAACCAACTCCTCGACGACATCAATAATGACGACTCGTTCATCGTCGACCGGAATATCGACGTCCACATTGCGTCTCTCCGCAAAAAACTGGGACCCACTTTTGACTGGATTGAAACCGTGCGCGGAGTGGGCTATCGCTTCCGCGAAGATCAAGCTCTCGCAGAAAAGTGATTTTTCATGGACATTAATTAACTCTCAGACTAATTCAACAAATAGAAGAAGTCTGAGAGGGACCATGAAATATTCTATCTTAATTTCCACACTGATTTTGGCAAGTTGTGCATCGAACACGGGAACTGGCGTCATTGCTGGCGGTGTGATTGGAGCGGGTGCTGGCGGGATCGCTGGCGGCGGGAATGGAGCGCTCATCGGCGGCGCTGCGGGCATCATCGCCGGCGGACTGATCGGAGCCGCGCTCGATGAACAAGACAGGCGCGTGATGGAGCGCACCAGTCCCCGCACAGTGGATCGGATGGACCGGGGAGAGCCCCTCACGATCAACGACGTCATTAAATTGAGCCAAGGCGGAGTGAGCGACGACACGATGATGGGCTACATGCGCGACACATCGAGCTCCTACACTTTGAGCCAAGCACAAGTGAGAAGATTGCAAGAAGCAGGCGTAAGTCAGCGCGTCATCAACTACATGGTGGACACGGGAAGATAAATTGTGTTGATAAAAAAAGGGGAAAATCGTACACGCTATGGGTCTAAGGCACCCATTTACCTGGCGAGAAAACCTATGTCAACACAACTGGAAAACGACAGAGCATTCGACGACGCATTCTTTCAACACAACCTCCCCCAATATTACCGAGCGATCCTCCGAGAATTTAGGCGAGTGACCCACGCATTTGTCTCCTTCAACATCTTGTTTCTAGCTCTTTTTGCGAGCGAACTCTTCCTCTTTTTCTTCTTCCTCCCGTTCTTGAACAAGTCGTCGATTTTCGCCTTCGCTTTAGGTGGAATTTTCCTCACCTGTTTTTCCTATTTTGTCCTTCTCTTTTACTACCAGGCGAAAAAACCTGAGCAGCTCCTCCAGCTGAAAAACCAGTTTCTCCAATCGTGCCGCCAAATCATGACCCTTCCCGTAGGCGAAGTGCAACACCACCTCTCGCTCGCCGAAGCGCTCTCGAAGCTCTCCAGCTATCTGCACGATTTTGAATGCAATTTTTACAATGTCCCCAAGTTCCTTCAGCCCCTCTCCAAATACATTTCCCGCTTCTCTTCCTACTGCTATGGAGAAGACGTCTTCCAGATGAAGCTCCTCCTCCTCAACGCAGCCGTCGAAGAGCATTTGAAGCAGATCCGATCCACACCGACAGACCTCGAAGTCCACGCCTCCCTTGCCAATACCTATGTCGCCCTTTCCAAGATCTATGCAGCCCCCCTCCATGAAGAGAAATTTCAGATCATGGCCCGGTTAGCTATCGAAGAATTTTGCATCTTGAGCCACTACGCCCCCAACGACCCGTGGGTCCACGAACAACTCGCCGTCGGCTACCGCGACCTCGGAATGCCCGAGGAGGAGCTCCGCGAAGTGGAGACCCTTTTGAAACTCCGCTCTCAAGACAAGGAAATTCTTTACCGGCTCGGATCGCTCTATTTCCAACAGGGGATGAACGCAAAAGGGCTCCAGATTTACGAAGAGTTAAAGCGGGCCAATTTTAAAAAGGCGGAGGACTTGATCGGTTCCTACGGAACATTCTTCAAGAACTGAAAAATTCCTCTTTCTATAAATATCGGACGCTTTTAATCTTATTGCTTCGCGAACAAACGATTGCATGGATCAGGGAAAAAAGCGTTCATCTCTCCTCACTCTCTACTTGGCCTACTTCGCTGACTATTTCAGCTGGGGCGCAGCCATCGCCTTCCTAGCGGTCTACATCACTACGGACGACACCCCCTTTCACAACCTCTTTTGGGACCCGCAGATCTCCCTCGGCGTCGCCTACGCCGCCTTCCCCATAGGCGAGGTGATCGGCTCTCCCATCTTGGGCGACCTCTCCGACTGGATCGGCCGGAAAAAGGTTCTCATCTGGGGATTTTGGGGGTCGATCCTCAGCATGTTTGTCTGCGCCTTCTCCCTTTGGATCGGGAACTTTGCCCTTTTCCTTCTCGGGCAGCTCCTCGTTGGCTTTTTCTCCGGCAAGCAGGCGATGGCCCAAGCAGCCATTGCCGAGATCCAGACGGGCACCAAAGGGCAAAAGCTCGCCTTCCTCTCTGTTTTGGGCGGCGTCGCCTGGGCCCTCGGCCCCCTTCTGGGCAGCGTCCTCATGGAGAAGCCCTTCACCTCCTACGGCGGATTCATCTGGCCCAACATCTTGGCCTGTTTCATCTATTTCTTTTCCCTTATCTGCACCCAGCTCTTCTTCACCGACACCTATGAGCCCACCAACCGGAACATTTCGACCACCACGTTCCTCAAAGGCATCGGCGACATTTTCGTCCTCACCTGGAAAGAGAGCCTTTTTTTTGTCTTTCTCCTCAACCTGCTCGGCTGGTATTTGCTCGCCGTCTCTCTCTCTGACTTCCTCATCAACCGGTTCCACCTCACCGACGCCCAAGTGGGCCTTTTCAACAGCTACCTCCCCTTCTGCTTCACCCTCGGCGGCATTGTCGGCACGGCCCTCATTCTCCACCGCTGGAAAGCGAAGAACATCCTCTTCTGGTCCCTCCTCGTCGGCTCCACCGGCCTATTCCTCCTCTTTGGAGCGGAGAAAGTGATTGAAATTTGGACCTATCTGGCCATCCCCGCCTTCACGGAGGCGTGGATCTATCCCGCCTACCAGACGGTTCTCTCTGACCAGACGAGCGAGAGGAACCAGGGCAAGCTCTTTGGCCTCATCGGAGCCACCAACGGCACCTGCCAGTTTGTCGCCACCCTGATTTTGGGGGGCATTACGAGCCAG
>DATIIR010000033.1:0-1913 GCA_035479435.1 Chlamydiales bacterium | reverse complement strand
CAAGGCGCCGATAATGTGCTGGTTAGATTTAAGCAGGACGCAGCGGCGTTTACAACCGGCAGTGATACGCATTTTGAGATCCTCCATATGGCTGCAAGCGACAGTATCGCCTATTGGGTAGGTTTTCAGAGAGCAACGGCTCAAATGCACGGAAGGCCAGAGAGTATTCCAATGAATTTACGCGTGACTGAAATATTCCGACGCGAAAATAATGAGTGGAAACTGATCCACCGTCATGCGGACTTTTTGGTTGCAAAACCCGAAAATGTAAAAAAATAAGGGACGATTAGTCCCAGCCTTCGGCGGGGGAATTGGGGGGATGGTGGCCCGATTTGCGGCCGTGGAGGAAGAAGGTGGCGACAAAGGCGATAATCACGAGAATCCCAAGAGCAAAATGGACGGCCGAAAAGCTGCTGATCTCCGCAAGGCGCGCCCCCTCGACGGGGAGGCGGTTGCTCTGAACGATGGTGACAAATAGGTTGATCAGAGCAAGCCCAATGGTGCCCGCCAGACTGCGCAGCGTCGAAACCATCCCAAATGCAACTCCGAGTTTCTCTTGCGGGACTGCAGACATAGCAGCCGAATAGGAGGGAGTGAGGACTAGGGGAATGCCTGCGCCAAAGAGGAGTGAGGCTGCGAAGAGGACGGGTAGCGACGGCGTGCTGAAAAACCCGAACCAGAAAAAAGAGGCGATCAGGGAGAGGTAGCCGAGGGCAATGGGCAGCTTGGGGCTTATCTTATCGGAGAGATAGCCGCCGATCGAAGAACCAAATAGTACGGGAAGGGCAGAGATGGAGACAATCAGCCCTGTTTGAAAAGGGGAATAGGCCAAGATTTCTTGGATGTAAACCGTTCGAAAGACGGTGATCATCAAGATAAATTGCGCGATGGAGATGCTCACATTGATCGCCGCATAAATGGGGCGCTTGAAGAGGGAGAGATCGAGAAAGGGGTGGGCCGTTCTCTTCTCCCGCATGAAGAGGAGCAATAGAGACAGGAGTGCTACGGCGGCGCAAAGGAGCGATTTTGCCGAGGCAAAATGCCACTCTTGCGCTTGCATAAAAAATAGGGTGACCGTAGCAGATCCAATGGCAAAGAAAGCAAATCCCCATAGATCGATTTTCATCTTGCCAGGAGGTGAAGGCGCCAAGAAGAGGAGCGCCAAACACACTCCTATCGCGGCGAGCGGCAAGTTAACCCAAAATATCCATCGCCACGAAACCGCCTCCGTTAAGTAACCGCCAATCATAGGTCCAAGGATGAGGAAAAGGGAGCCAATGCTGATCATAAATCCCGAGGCTCTCCCCCGTTGATGGGGCGGGAAAAGGGTAGCCACAAGGGCCGTTTGCGAGGGGAGCATGATGGCGGCGCCAATTCCCTGCAGAGCTCTTGCGACAATCAGAAATTCGATGTTGGGGCTGATCCCGCAGAGCGCCGAACAGAGGGCAAAGGTGGCCATGCCCAATAGAAAAGCGCCCCGGTGGCCAATCCGATCGCCGATCTTTCCCCCAACGAGGGTGAATATGGCGATGGTGAGGAGAAAAGCGTTAACGGACCACTGCAGCGAGATGCTACTCGCGAGGAATTCCCTCTGGATCGTGGGCAAAGCGACGGGGAGAATCGTCTGATCCATAAAGGTCATGCACGATCCAAAGATGATAGCGGCGACTCCAGGCCATTTCTTTCCCATGGATCCCATCGTAACCACTCCCCCGTAGATTTTCAATTGATTATCAAGTAAGATGGGCGCCACTATGTCGGAACTCAACCCCCACCAAGAGATCGCTGTCCAACATGTCGAAGGGCCCCTGCTTGTCCTGGCAGGCGCAGGATCGGGCAAAACGCGCGTCGTGACGCACCGCATTGCGCGACTGATCGACCTCGGCGTCCCTCCGTCTGACATCCTCGCCGTC
>DATIIR010000032.1:0-7114 GCA_035479435.1 Chlamydiales bacterium | reverse complement strand
CCTTTGAAGAGCGATTTGGCTTTGAGATATCTGAGGAAGATGCGGAGAAGCTGAAAACGGTTGGCGATGTGGTCGACTACATTGAAAAACGGAAAGTGAACGCATAAAAAAAAGTGCCAGCTAGATCAGCTGGCACTTGTGTCTTAGTTTATTATCGAATGACGCATGCTTGGGTAAAGTTCCCATTATTTGTCATAAAGTTACCTGTCACGATATTTGCTGGGTCACAGGACTGTTGTAACCACGTTGCTGCTGCCGTAGACACGAGGCCTGCCCCGTATGCGAGGACTGGACGTGTGTAATGGTGAGCATTGTGGAGTACAGCGAGGGCAAGACCAGCGGTCATCGCTACTCTCTTCCAACCGCCTGTAAGGGCGCTGGTTACGATTGCGCAGCAAGTGGGACGTGGTCTTAATTTTGTCGCGGTACCCTTCATCGTCCCTCTCAGGCCCGTGCTCTCACTGGTACCCATCAAAACTGCGAGCTCTTGAAGACTCGCCTGTGTATCAGCGATTTGATCTTCTGATAGGTTAAGGCGCGCCAAAGCTGCAGTTCTGATAGCAGCATCGGTGAGTCCTGCTGATTCAAGCACGTCTTGAGCGTTCATTTCTACCAATGAAGCATAAGTCTGAGCCATTTGGTAGAGCCTTACTCTCTCTTGCTCAATTTGGACTTTTTGGTTTGCGACGGTATTTCTTCCGTCTTTGGATTGTGTTCTGATTGTTCCGAGTTGGCGCTCTCTTAGTTTAAGTTGGGTATGAGCTGTCCTCAGGACACCTGATACTCTATGAGCTGTCAGAGCCACTGCCCATTCTTTCCCTAGAGGTCTCTGGACGAGTTCCTCTGCTAACTCTCTGGTTGTTGCTGTTGGTGCTATTGCTGCCATATAATTACATCCTTGTTTATTAAACGTTTATTATCTTGCAACAATTATACTAAATTATCTATTAAAAGTGAACAATTAATTTACTCAAAAAATGTCTATTATAAATTATTATTTTAAGGATTTAGGATCTGGAAGCAGAGGAGGTGGATGTCCTCTTCCAGGTCCTTGCGCTTGGTGGCGAAGGCGAGCTCCTTCTGGAGCATGGAGGAGGTGGTCTCTAGGCCATCGGAGGCGAAGACCTTAAGGACCTTAGAGAGAAGCTCAGAGAGCTGTTTATGCCCTTTGGAGAAGCGGAGGAGGCCCTGGCTAAAGAGGAAGAGGTAGTCGCCAGAATCGACTTTTAAGGGGGTCTGGGAGGGCTCTAGGAATTTTTCGTCGTCGAGGGACCAGATAAATGGGATATGGGGGCCCTTGATCTGGAGGGTGGAGGCCGACCGGTCGAAGAGAAGGGAGGTGTGGGTATGGGTCTCTTTGGAGAGCTTGTACTGGGTCAGGAGCTGGTACATCCCCTCAAACCCCTCCTCCTCGGCCTCGGCCATGTGGATTTGGAAGAGGTCGGAGTTCTCCTGCTTGGGGAAGTCGAGGAGGAGGCCGCGGGGGCTCTCGGAAAAGAAGGTGATCGATTTGACGGCGACGGCGTCGGAACGGCAGTCGTCAATATTTTTTTTGAGCATCATGTGCTGCAGCAGCATGGCGCACTCATATTCGCCATACATCCGTTCGCGGAGGAGGGAGTTCTCTTTGAGGCGGTTGATATTCTCATGGAGGCACTCGCTCATGGTGTTGAGGGTATTGGCGAGCTCGACGATCTCTCGGGGGCCCTGGACTTGGATCGATTCGCCATACTGACCGGCTGCGATGGCGAGGGCCGAATTATTGAGTTTTTGGACCGGCTTGGAGATCTTGTTGGCGATGATGAAGAGGGAGGCGACCATGAAGAGGATGGCGAGGGCTGCGCAGACGATGACGATAAAGAGGCTGACGTGGAAGATTTTGGGGGCGAGATCGGAGGCCCAGTGGTAGGCGAGGAGGATCGCTACGAGCGCGATGTTGCAGACCAGAGTGGGGAGGAGGAAAAGAAGCAGGCGCGTTCTGATCTTCATGTGGGATACCTGCAGGGGAGAAGCTGCGAATACGATTGGAGGAGCGTGACCGCGACGGAGGGGCATTCGGAGATGATCGAGAGGAGGTGGCTGCGGGAGATGGTGTAGAAGAGGGCGTCCGTTTTGCAGATGGCTGCGTAGGTGCGCGGCTGCTCGTTGAAGAGCGACTCGTCGCCAAAGTAGTCGCCGGCATTGAGTTCGGAGATTGTTTTTCTCTGCTCGTTTTGGATCTGCACGGTCCCTTCGGCGATGAGGTAAATCCGGTTGGCGACTTGGCCGGGAGTGAACACTTTTTCGTCTTTTTCGTAGTCGTCTTCGTAGAGTTTTTCGGCGATGGCGAGGAGGATTTCGAGGTCGAGCTCGCAGAAAAGGCGCATTTTTTTCAGGAAGAAAGCTTTTTCAATCAGTGACTTCATCTGTTTGTGTCCTCTAATAGCTCGTAGGCGAATTGGTGGAAGGATTCATCGGAGTGTTTCATCTGCTCGCGCAGCTGCTGTCTCCAGTTGGGCATCTGGAGCTTGGCTTTGAGTCGTACGGCGACGATTTTATCGAAGAGGGAGGGCGATTGTTCGAGTTTGCCAAGGAGCTCCGAGAGGGTGAGTTTGGGGTAGTCGCCTTGCCAATGGAGACAGGCGGCCATCTTCTCTTCGAGGGGCATGTCGTCGACGAGGGGCGCGATGAGGCGGAAGATGCGGAGATCGCACGTTTTCTCCAGACTTTCGACAGCGTGGGAATGGATTTTGGCGTTGCGGCTGTGTAGCGCGCGGACGAGGAGTTCGGGATCTTCAAGGGATCCCGCGGCGCCGAGAAGGTGGATGATGAAGTCGATGACCGATTGGTAGCCAGTGAGGAGGGCGCTCTGGAGCATCTCGAGGTCGTAGAGGGGATATTGCTTTTGGATCGTATGGCCAAAATAGAAGTAGAAATAGGCGCGCTCAATCTCGATGTCGAGGATGTCGATCAGGTTGGCTTGGAGTTGGGGGAGGGCGAGGCGGCCCAAAATTTTGCCGGCGAGGATGCGGGCCCTTTCGGGAAGGGCGATGTCTTTCGTGAGGTTGAGGAGGAGGGGGACGATTTTTAGCCCTTTTTGGATGATGATCTCTTCGGTGCGGCGCCGCTCGGTGGGGCGGAAATGGACGCTGGCAAGGAGGATCTCTTTGGTGGTTGTGGAGTCGGCGATTTTGCCGAGGGCGTCGAGAATGGAGAGGCGGAAGGTGTTGTCGCGGGCGGCTTCGAGTTCTTCAATGAGGCGGGGGGCGTGGCGAGTGAGCTTTTTATCGGCGAGGCGGGCGATGCAACGGGCGGCAGCGCGCTTGACGAGGATCGCTTCGTGAGAGAGAAAGGGGAGGGCTCTTTCGGCAGCTTCAAAGTGGCTCTCTTCGGCGAGGATGTCGAGCGCCATGCTGATCTCATCGATGCGCTCCGACTTGAGCATCAGATCGAGTTTTTTGGCGGCGATGGTGCGGTTGAGGGCGACGTAGTCGAGCGACTGGTTGGCGAGCGATTTCTTCATGGTTAAGATGGCGGCGCCGCGAAGGAAAAGGTCGGGATCGTCGAGATCGTCTTCGGCTTTTTCTGGATGGTGGAGGCCCCGTTTGGCGAGGTAAAAGTTGGCCCATTTGGCGAGCTCGGGAGATTCCGTTTCGTCGGTCCAGGTGTCGATCATCTCGATGACGCGAGAGTCGTTGCTAAAGGGGCTTCCGTCGAGGAGGCGAAGGAAGTGGATCTTCGAGACGGTTCCAAATCGCTTCACGGCGGAGATGACTTGGGGAAGGTTGCCTTCGAGTTGAAAGAGGGCGTCGATAGCGAGGAGTTGGATCTCCTCAGATTCGTTGGAGCAGAGCGCTTCCAAAATGTCTTTTTTGGCCTCTTTCTGTTCGCGGCGCGTCCAGGAGGCGAACCAGGCCCGAATGGTGCGCTCAAAGTGGACGGCGTTGTCTTTGAGGTTCACGAGGATGGATTGAGAATAGATGGCGCGGATGACGAGCGTCAAGATCAGGGCGGCCACAGTCAGCGTGAAGCCGAGCCATTTGCTTCTCGAATCGACGCAAAAAAGGAGGAGCGAACTGAGGAGCATCCCTATCGGTTCGAAAAAGGAGTCGTTGATGATGCGGACGCGCGATTTCAATTTGGTGGGGACGGCATTCGAGAGGAGGTTGAAGCAGTTGTCCTCAACGGTGAAGAGGACGCCGTCGACGGCGACGAGGCCGAGGACTGCCAGCGCCATCGAATCGTGCCAGACCCAGACGGAGTAGAGGCCGAAGTAGAAAATGGGAGTGAGGAGGACGACGTTTTGGAGGCCCGCTCTCCGGACGAAACGGCCGTAGAGGAAAATGCCGACGAGGATGTTGCAGAAGGAGATGGAGGCTCTGCATTTGCCGAGGAATTCGGCGATTTGACCGCTCGAGGGGTGGCTTTGGAAGTGGGCCGTCATGCTCTCCATGTAGTTGAATTCGGTCGTGGTCCACATCAATTGGATGAAGAGGCTGAGGAGGAGGAGGGTCATGGCGAATCGGGAGCGGAGGATCAGCTGCGCCATGGAGGCGAAGGAGCCCCTGCTGGCGGAGAAAACGCCCTCGACGGTGTCGTCGTGGACCGCTTTCACGTTGTGGGCAATGCCGCGCGCTTGGGCCATGGCGAGGGCGATCGAGCAGGCCGATGCGAGGAGGAGGCCTGAGAAGCCGATCTTGTCGAGTAGGATGTTGATCGCGGTCCCTGAGAGGATCGTCCCAAAGAAGTAGGCGGCGCTGTAGATCGAGTAGACCCGTTTGGCGTCTTGGAGGTCGTGATATTGGTCGGTGAAGGTCCATGAGCAGGCGATCATGACGGAAAAAAAGATGCGCGAGGCGATTTTAATCGCATACCAGAACCAGATGGGAGGGGAGGAGCCGACGAAGAAAGAGGAGGTGATGCAGATGCAGATCCCCAAGGCGAGAGCGGTCGACAGGATGCGGTAGGGGCTGGTGAAGCGGAGGGCATAGAGGACGAGGGAGGAGATGGCGATCATCCCGAGGGCGATGGACATGTAGATCGTGGGGAGGGAGTCGGCGCCGATTTTCTCGAGAAATAGGCCGTCGCTGAGCGTGTCGAGACACGAACTTCCGAAGGCCCAGAGGATAGCCAGACGGGCAAATCGGAGCGCGTGAGACCCCTCGCCCGAATAGAGTCCAAAAACCTTATGAAAAATCTTTAACAACTAAATTCCCCTTTTCCCTATTTTAGTCATTATGAAGATTTCTGAATACCATTTAGGCTTTGTCGGATTCGGGCACATGGCCCAGGTCATTTTTAGGGCGATCGATAGGGCGAGACTCATCCCCAGATCCCAGGTCAGTTTCCTCAGGAGAAACCCCGAAAAAATGAGGCAGAATGAGCAGGAATTTGGGATCACTTCCACTACGCTTGAAACCCTCGTCAAAAAGAGCGAGATCATCGTCTTAGGGATACGGCCGAACCAAGCAGAGCCCATTTTGAAAGAATTGGGCCGTTTGGGCGTCGGATCGAAGATGGTCGTTTCGCTTCTCGCAGGCGTCAAACTCGGCTTTTATCAAAAATATTTGGGGCACGGGACCCCCCTTTTGCGGGTGATGCCCAACATCGCCTCGGCAGTGGGCGAGGGGATGAGTGTCTTTACCTACGGCCCCAACCCATCAACGGAGTTCCGCAGTCTGACGAATCTTCTTTTTACCTGTATGGGTGAGGTGATCGAAGTGCCGGAACCGCTTATGGACATCTCTTGCGGCATCGCGGGGAGTGGGCCGGGGTTCGTGTTTCGCCTGATCGACGCGATGGCACGCGAAGGGGTGAAGCAGGGGCTTAGCTACGAGAAGAGCCTCAAGATGGCCGCCCAGACGTTTTCAGGAGCTGCCAAGCTGATTCTCAAAGGGGGCCAGCCCGAGACGCTGATCCAGCAGATCGCAACTCCCAACGGGACGACGGAGGCGGGGTTTAAACAGATGACGCATACGGATATCGAAAGGCTCTTTCAGGGTGTTGTTGAGGCGAGCGCCAAACGGTCGAAAGAGCTCTCAGAAGAGTTTCACTAGGCTTTGCACTGGTACAATCGATCGAGGGTGTCTCGTGCGGCGGTTAGCCTGCTCTGAAGGGCGTCTGATCCTCCCTTATCCGGATGAGTGATCTTAGATAGGTCGCGGAATAGTTTTTCGATTTCAGAACACTTCGGATCCCCTACGATTCCAAGCATGATTTTCGAGTCGCCGACGCAAGTTGGGTCTAGATCGGGCGAGGCCATTCTCTCTTTAGGGTCCAGCTTTGCAAATCCAGCTCGGGACTTGAATGCGCAATGGAGTGCCGCTTGTTCTTTTTCGGTGTGGTAATCAATCTCTCTCTTCGCAAAAACCCCTTGGGACGCCAGGTTGAATACATGGAGCGCAGTTCCTGTGAGGGCCTCCCACGGCTTGTGGGTCACATTTTTCAAGCTCGCAAACAGTTTGGGAACTGCGTTGAGGGCCACTCCGAGAAAGCCGGAGACGGAAAAGATCTTTCCCACGGTGGGATGTATAAAAGAGCCTATATGAAGCAGGGCGTTTGCAAGGGCGAGTTTTGAATAGGAAGAGGGAATGGCTCCTAAGGCGTACATTTGCTGCCATACCATCGCAAAGGTCAGAGGAATGCTTACTAAGCTTGTTGCCGGATAGTACACAGCAAGAGCCTCGAGGGCCAATCGGGCGGCGTTGTAAGTCGCGAGTTTGACATCGTGGCTATCAAATAAAATATTTTCTTGGTCCGAGTCTGTCTCAGTACTAATAAATTTATTAAGATCATCGAATCTTGTTTTTGATGCCATAATATCGTGTTGTTTTTGTTTTGTTACAACATTATATGTTATTTATTAATATTAATAAACAAAAATATGTTGTTAAATTTATTTTGATGGATCGAAAAAAAACATGATTCTCCCCTTGAGTAAAACCTTTTTTCAGTGTATACACAAATGACTTCAAAATTGGGGTATAAGGGCTCGTGGAAAAGAGAAAACTGGTAATTATTGGATCTGGTCCTGCGGCGTTTACGGCGGCCATTTATGCGGCGCGTGCGAATCTCCATCCGCTGGTATTTGAGGGTTTTATGTCGGGGCCGTCGGGGGGGCAGTTGATGACCACGA